>CAZPPD010000959.1:0-2482 GCA_964588185.1 uncultured Alcaligenaceae bacterium
ACCCCACAGGTACGGGTAAAACTCATTACTGGCCCGATCAAAAAGGATCTACAGGAAATCAGAGTCCAACTCGAAGAAGGACGAAGAAGGAACGTTGCCACTATTAGCCCGCTTCCCCCACGGGAACGAGTATGCACCGAGGGCGACCGAAAGCGGACCGCCAATGTATTGGTTCGGCTTCGCGAAATTGTCGATCCAAACTCTTCAGCCCGCAGTTCGCGTGGCTTCCGGGGCGGAGTCGGCTCTTCAGCAACCTCAACCGTGGTTCGCTCCAATCGGTTACCGGTCACCGCTTCAGGCGGTCAAGTAGTCCATCAAACTACGGTGGGCAGCAACTTAACGGCTAGTGCCAAGGTATCTGCCGACCAAAATGAAATCCAGGTCGATGTTGTTCCCAACTTCGAGAACATTCCGGATGAAGTGGATTTCCCGACCTTGCCATTCATTGGCGGTTCTGAAGACTAGGAAACCAAGACACCACCCACTGGTTTCTTTGCGAATGCCTGTCCTTCCTTGGAGGGACAGGCGTTTTTCGTTTCAGATACCGAAATTAAAAACCGGCGCTTCCCCATCACCTACCTGTCGATTTCGTTTTTTTCCTATCAAGCATCGCTCTCTGTTACACTTTTATTCTTTTCCAGGCTCCACTTGCAAACCGGGCCAAAAACAGAATCCCACGGATTACCAGGTCCGCGAACATCGCCAGCCAAGCACCAAACAATCCAAGATCCCATCCCTCCACGACTCCTAGTGGGCCTAAACTGATTTCCTGCATCGTAAACCAATAAGCCAGAGGGATTCTCACCAAAAGAAAACCGGCCCAGGTGAACAGCACCGGAATGGCCGTGTCACCGGCTCCGCGCAAAGCATTGGTCAGGATGATGGAACTTGCCAACCAAGGCATTGCAAAGGCTACCAAGCGAAGGACTGGGACTCCAGCTTCCACAATGGGTTGTTGGTAAGGGTAAGGGCAAAATAAGTAAAACATGGGCCAGGCAAACGTGAAAAACAATGCTCCCATGAAAGTCATCCAGGTACCGCCGATAGCAAAAGCAATCCAACCGCTCTTCGCCGCCTGTTCCGGTTGTTTGGCTCCGAGGTTTTGGCCCACCAAAGTCATGGCGGCAATTCCAAAGGCATTGCCGGAAAGAAAAGCCAACGCTTCCCAGCGGATAGCAAATCCATGCGCACATCCCGCAACCACCCCAAGTTGAATCACAATGCTCAAGAACCAGAACTGCCCCAGGTTAACTGAAATACTGTCGATCCCGGCAGGGACACTAATCCGCAAGAGTCTCAGTATCATGGCAAAATTCGGGATCAACAATTTCCACTGCAAAAATAATCCAAACCTGCCGCTGATTAGTACTGCCAGAACCACCACTCCCCCTATTAGATGGCTGATGGCCGTACCCATGGAAATGCCAACAATGCCCATTTGCGGCAACGGTCCCAATCCCAGACATAATCCCCAGGAAAGAGGGACATTCACAACCGCCACCAAGATTCCCACCCACATTCCCGTGCGTGTATCCCCAGCTCCAACCAGACAGGCGATGCCGCCAAGCTCAATCACCTGGAAGACCAGCAACATTAATTGCGGCCGCATATAAGCCACAGCGAACTGAGCCGAAGCTCCGCGTAACTGTAGCAACCAAATCACGTCATCAATGAGCAGCAAACCAACAATACTTGCTACCAGACCAAAAACCACCGCCAGCAAAATGGATTGATTGGTGAAGTGAACCGCTGCCGGCATGTCCAACCCACCTTTACTGCGGGCTACCAAAGCAGTGCTGCCTACCGTCACCAAAATGGTGTAGCTGCTCAGAAACCAGGTTAAGTAGGAAGCAGTGGTCTGGGCTGCCAGAAAGGCGGCTTGCTCGGAAACAATGGATTCGGCGTAGTGCCAAGAAGCTTCGGCGGAAACTACAGTCCCCAGAACATCCCCGCCGGCCGTGCCGACTCCAAGCCGAGTTGTGGCCAGGATGCGTTGCCCTAAAGCCTTCGCTTGGTCCTTGGGAGTGACCGCCTGATAGTTGCCTGCCAGGAAGCTGTCGGACATCATCACTACCAAAACCAGGAATTGCTGGAGCAGGACGGGAAGTGCCAACAGAACCACAATTTTCCAGGTAGGCTGCTTGCTGCGAACGAAATCAGTAGTCGAAGTTGGTGTTTCCGGATCCTCGGGCCGATTTTTGTCGCATGAGGATTGGCTGTCCTCGCTGTTTAGCGCGTGATAGTCCATACCTCAGAATCCTGACTAAAACGGTCCCCTTCGAATAATTTCCGGGCAGGTTGAGTCACAACTTCGCCGTTGACTTTGATCTCCCCAAACCGGACCAAGGTTTTGGCTTGGCCGCCGGTCTGAGCAAAGCCTGCAAACTTGACTGCTTGGGCCAAGGTGATGTAATCAGATTTTAATTTGATTTCATTCATCCTGTTTGTTCTGTCCCGAATTGTATAGTTCTACGCATTACCA
>CAZPPD010000960.1:0-2481 GCA_964588185.1 uncultured Alcaligenaceae bacterium
AACCGTGTTTCGGGCCGAAGATTGCTGTTTTGGCCCTATATCCCAGCCAAGCCGTTTTAATCCGAAAACTGATTGATAAAACTCCGGCTCTTAGCGGAACCGGGATTTGCATTGAGGTGGCAACTCCCGCCGAATTCCGCCACAAGGAATGCCTGATCGGTTTGATTAGTCTTACCCGAAGTCATGGCCATCGTGCTGTTACCTACGGAGATAATGTGGATTGGTTGCCGCTGGCTTTGACCCGGCCGCGGCGGCGACTCATTATCTTTGGAGACCCGGGGACCTTGAACCGCCGCAGTGAATGGAAACGAGGCGTGGATCACCTGGATGAGTTTGCCGCCAACCGGGAAGCACAGCTGGTGAAAAAACTTCTCTCTTATCTCCAAGGCAATGCCAAGAACGGCTGGGCTTTTCGCCTAAGCCAGAGCTAAAGGTCATTGGCTCTCAAAAATAAAACGTGAGAATTGCCAGCATAATTACCAATCCGGCCACTAAGACAATTCCCGAAAAGAAAGTGGCAATCATTCCCAAGGCTCTGCCAAGATTTGTCATCTCCTCGCCTTTGGCATCCATAGTGCCATTTATGATCTTTTCCATGTCCTCCTCACCCATTTTCCAGGCGAACGGTCCCAATATCGGCGGGACAATAAAACTAAGCAATCCCATCATCAAAATAAAAGCTCCCCGGTTAGGCTCTGCATCAAATCGGGTCTGAGGTTTCTTCACCGGCAGCAATGGTTGCTTTTCGCCGCAATATTGACAAACCAGTTCCTCCGAATCAATTAGTTCCGAACAGTCGATACAAAATTTGGTTTGGCGAGCTTTCGGCTGTTCCGGTTCCTCAATTAACGGTAGGGCCTCGTTAGTAGGACTCGGTGTGAATGCTGGCAGAAAATGTTCGGTCGGCAGGTTGGCCGGTCTTTCCGGAATCGGCGTGGGTGTCACCGGCACTTTCTCCAGCAACGGCGGGGTGTAGGCCAAGACCTTGTTGCCGCAACTGGGGCATTGGGAATCTGTCCGGTCTTCGGAAAAAAGGCAGAAAGAATGGGAGCAATTGGGACAAGTTAGGTGAATCACGATTTCACCCTTCCGAATTGGTTATTGCGATTGGATAATAATTACTTTCCAATATCCACTCGGCAATAATTTTACCAGGGAAATATCATCTTCACTATCGGATAACTCGCAGGAGTTGGTAATGGCAGTCATTCTTATCGGTACGCTCGACACCAAAGGCAGTGAATTTCAATTTGTCCGGGATCTCATTCAACAATCGGGTTTATCGACGCTGGTAATCGATGCCGGGATAGTTCAACCACCGGTATTTTCCCCCGACATTTCCCGAGAGGAATTATATGCTGCCGCCGGAACCGGCGTACAAGAAATGGTGAAAGCCAACGACCGAGGCAAAGCCGTCGAAGCCGCCGCCAAGGGGGCGGCCAAGTTGATTCAAGACCTTTACAGTCAAGGAAAGGTCGATGGCATATTAGGCATGGGCGGGTCCGCCGGAACCACAATTGGAACCGCCGCCATGCGGGCGCTCCCATTTGGTATTCCCAAGGTAATGGTAAGCACCCTGGCCAGCGGTCAAGTGAAGCAGTTTGTCGGGGTTCGCGACATCCTGATGATGCATTCGGTGGTCGACATCAGCGGCATCAACCGCATTAGCCGTGTGGTTCTCAATAACGCCGCCCAAGCGATTATCGGCATGGTGCAACATCCAGTTCCCAAAGCCCAATTGGAGACTGAAAAACCGTTAATTACTGCCTCCATGTTTGGCGTGACCACTCCCTGCGTCGAAACAGCCCGCAAGATCATGGAGGACCAAGGTTCCGAAGTCCTCGTGTTTCATGCCACGGGAACCGGCGGCATGACCATGGAGTCCTTCATTTCCGACGGGATAATTTCCGGAGTGTTGGATATCACCACCACCGAACTGGCGGATGAACTGGTAGGTGGAATCCTTTCTGCCGGCCCCGACCGGCTTACTGCAGCAGGCATGCTGGGCGTTCCTCAGGTCATTTCACTGGGAGCTTTGGATATGGTGAACTTTGGTCCCCGGGATACGGTTCCGGAAAAGTTCAAAGACCGCCACTTTTATCAGCACAACCCCAATGTCACACTGATGCGAACGACTCCTGAAGAGAACGACAAGTTGGGCAAAGAAATCGCCCAAAAGGTAAGTGCTGCCAAAGGCCCAACCGCAATCTTAATTCCACTCAAAGGAGTCTCCGCCATTGATAAGGAAGGCCAATCGTTTTGGGCTCCCGATGCGGATTCCGCTCTGTTCAAGAGCATTCGCAATTGGATTAGTCCCAATGTCCAACTCCAGGAGTTGGATCATCATATTAACGACCCGGAGTTTGCCGAGACTGCAGTGGAAACATTATTGGAAATGATTTCAAAGAATTAGGACCATTTAATTCAGCACCTTCCGCGCTTATTAATGGTAATGCGTAGAACTATACAATTCGTGACAGA
>CAZPPD010000961.1:0-2481 GCA_964588185.1 uncultured Alcaligenaceae bacterium
AAAAAAAGATGTGGGCAAAAAGGTGGTAGGGCTAAAGAATCAATTGGATACTTTCAAGGTCAGACAACATTCTTGGCATTGTCGATGAAACGGCGCATTTTCTCCGGGTCTTTCCTACCCGGTTCACTTTCTACTCCACCGGCGACATCGACCGCATAGGGATGTACTTGACGGATGGCCTCGGCGACATTCTCCGGGGTTAAACCTCCGGCCAGAATTAAAGGCACATTTGGGGAGAAGGTCGCCAGCAATTGCCAAGGTGCTGTCTTTCCAGTTCCGCCGTATTCTCCGGGGACGTGGGCGTCGACCAAGATTGCGGAGGGTTTGGATTCCTGTTGGCGGCAATTCTCAAGAAAATCGGTAATCTGCGATAGACTTTGCGAATCTTGAACAGGAAAAGCAGGGAAGTAGTGAAAGGGAGTTGCCGGAAACGGCTTTTGCTTATCCGAGTGAATTTGTAAGGTTCGAATTCCCAATAGCGGACTTACTGTAGAAAAAATATTCTTTGTTGTTTCATTTACGAACAAGGCAACCGGCTCAATAAAAGGGGGTAGTTCCTTGAGGATCGCCTGCGCGGTTTCCAGGGAAATGAACCGTTTGGATTTTGGGTAGAAATTCAGTCCAATGGCATCCGCACCCAAGTTAGCCGCTTGGATAGCATCTTCAATAGTTGTAATTCCGCAGATTTTAACCCGCACTGGAAATTCCCACCGAATAAACAACCAGGACTGCTGCGGTCCAGAACAGGGCAATCACCAGAAAAGCCAAGCCAATCATGGATAACACCATAGGCGTGCCGCGGGTCCAATAGTAGAAGGGATCCAGGTCTTCCGGCTTGGGAAATAACCAGGTAATTCCCGAGAAGAATACCAGCAATCCCAACCCTGCCGGGAACGGAATCCAATGAAGGTCCGGGACCTCAAGTGTCTCCAGTGCCCAGGCGAGACTTAACAAAATGGGAGTCAAGTACAGCGAACCGAAATGGACGGCACGAATGTCCCGGAAATTTTTCTTCAGCGGCGTTTTTGGCCGCAAGACAATTGTGGTCCACATCATGCCGGTTACGGCAATGGCAACCAGATGAACCGCCGCAAGAATCATGTATAGAGATTTCATGGAACCGTTCGTTTTACCCTTGTTTATCGAATTAATTGGAACTCCGGCAACATAACTACACACCAAAGAAGATCCGAAACTCCTTCCGGCCGCATTGGCGACCCAACGATCTCCTTTGCCGTCAGCATTTCCTTTGGGGTTGGATGACGGCACAAAGCCCGACGATAAATGGTTTCGATCAGTTCTTCCGGCGAAGAGTTTGGGTGGATTCGCAACAAATTGGTGCCGCCCCGAGTCAGATACGTGAAGAGATTCTGATTGTTTGCCAAGTCCAATGCTTGCAATGTCGTGAGGACATCCCCGCGAGTGGTAACTACCTGCTCGCGATTCGGCCTTCCCAACGAACGCATCAGCAAATTGGAACGGACCAGCGAGGCTCGGATGAATCGGCGTTCCTTAGGAACAACCGGCTGGAAGGCGGGCAGTTTCACTGGGGCGTTGGCTTTCCTTGGTCCAGTTTCGGTTAGTTGCCAGATGGCATCGACGAATTGCTCGGCGGTCATTCGTTTTACTTCAGGACCAAGAAAGCGGTAGGATTCGCCGGGGGTTTCTTCTTTGCGGAAAGCCGGAGCGGATTGATAGGCCCGTGACGTGAGCAAATGCTCCAATAGTTTCTTGGTGTCGTAGTTATGATCCGCCAAATAAACTGCCAGGTAGTCCAGGAGATCTTCATTCCAGGGTTCATTGGCCATGATATCCACAGGATGGACCAGCCCCCGGCCCAAAAAACGGTCCCAAAGGCGATTCACAATAGTTCGGGTAAAGCGGCCGTTGTCCTCGTGGGTGACCAATTTAGCAAGTTGCTCCAGGCGTTTGTTTTTGGGTAGCTTTGGGTCGATAGATCCCAACTCCGGCCATAAAAACTTGGCCTTGGCAATTTTCCCAGTCGGAACATCACACCGGTGAATCTCGAGGGGCCGGTCCGAAATGACGGCCGCTAAGCCATAGGAATCGACCAGCTTCCAGTCGTCTATGAAGCTGTCGTGACAGGAAGCGCACTTCATGTTTGCCCCGAAGAAAACCAGGGACACATTTTGCGAGAACTGTATTTCCCGTTTCTGGCTGGCGTTGACATTTCCGCGCCATTTGATGCCTCGGGCAAATCCATCGGATTGACCTGTCGGATTTACCAGTTCGCGGACAAATTGATCATAAGGCTTATTTTCATACAAGGAGCGATACAGCCAGGCGGAAATCTGCCGGCGGCCGCCATCAATATAACCGGTCCCGGAATAGTCGTTACGCAGGAGATCATTCCAGAAGGTGAGCCAGTGATCGGTGTAACAGCGGCGTTGATTGAGGAGCCTTTGGATGAGACGAGTTCGTTTGTCTTTTGCTTTATCCGCGGAGTAAATCTCCTGGTCC
>CAZPPD010000962.1:0-2480 GCA_964588185.1 uncultured Alcaligenaceae bacterium
AGATCTGGCCAACTTCCATGGGGGGACGGACAACTGCACGGTTGTGGCGGTTCGTTGTTATTAGATGCTGTGTTTGACTGAGACACACCGGAACATTTTGAGAGGAGTCAAGGATGACGAATCCCAACAATTCTTCGTCGAGCGATTCCGGAAAACAACCGGAAAATAACCAGATGATCATCAATGATCTTCCGGAGCGGGAACCGCCTAAGAAGAAATCCCTGGCCGCAACCATGCAACTTTCCCCGGAAAACCGGCAAAAAATTCTCAACGATCTCCCCAACAAACAACCGCCGGCATCGCAAAATATGATCATCAATGATATTCCCGCCAACTCTCCAATTGTCGGCTACACCACCAATCTAGATCAATCCAAGGAAAGCGGCTCCTCATCCGGCGGCATCATCAATGATTTGGACACCAAGCCGAAGGTAGAAAAATCGGAAACCAAATCACCTCGCCAATCCACCAAGGACATCTTTGACGAACTGCCCTCGCAAACCCCGGAGTCTCCACCGGAAAAGGACGAAAGAGACAGCAAACGTCTCCCCCCACTTAAAACGCAACCGGAAAGTCCTGCAGATGAAGACTCTAGGGAAAGCAAATCCTCGCCGCGAAAAACAGTAAAAACATATAAGGGAACCAATCGTCCCATCATCATGTCGGATTCTTGGAGGTTGAATAAGCAAGAGGAACAAGAATCTCCTCCCCCACCAAAGAAGCCGACCCAAACACCAAGCAGTAAAATTTCCTCTCCAAAACGGGAAACCTCTGCCAAGCCTTCCCCGCCAACCAAAAAGATTAAAACTACCAAGAAAGTAGATCCTAATATCCTCTGGGAGAGCCGATATTCGAGTTGGGCCTTAACGCCGAGTTTCATCCTGGCAATTGGCTTAACCGCATTCATCATCTGGGCGGGATTGCAACTAATGACCGGCGAACTACTTCTCTACATCACCGGGACCTTGTGTGGAACAATTTGGCTGTTCCAATTGACCCGCTGGAGCTACCGAATTTTGGGATATCGCTATCGCTTGACCAGAGAGCACCTCTTTCACGGCCGAGGCCTCCTTTACCCTTCGGAAAAAATAGACCTTAGCCAGATAAAGCAGGTCACCGTGGTTTCCAACTTGATGGAAAAGCTCACCTTGGTTGGCAGAATTGTCGTCGAAAAAGCCGACCCTGCTCATCCCCCGGTGGTGATGGAAGGCATCCTCTGGCCGAAAGCTTCCCTCAAGAGATTGGAAAAGGCCATGGATGAATTAGGGTGAAAAGGTTCTGCTTTCCCCAACACTTCTCTTGGTTTACCGTTCCACCGTTTTTGGATATGGATCGCATTGCACAAAACCTTGGAGCGGAACGGTGTGGCAAAGTTTCGCCGACTGGAGGATATTTCGGGGCTCTTCAATTGGCTGCGGAAGTAAGTGCGCGTTTCAGGGTTGCGGAAGGTAGATGGGAAACCGATCCATCTTGGAGCGAGCAGTGCCTTATACAACTCTCTCCGAAGACTCAAACAACTCGAGAAGATCGCCGAGCAAGCGCACGCCAGCCCGATGCAAGTTGCGGCACTGTTGCTGGAACGAGCCGTGCATAATGTCGCGATTCATGAGCAAGCTGGCAACACCAACGGCTAAAACTGACTGAGGCCGTGAAACCCTGCCATTCGAAGATTTCGCGGTTTGTTAGCGATCTTCCAGCCATTCGAATAGCCTATGAAGTAATTTTATTATGCACTCGCAAAGATCTACGTTCGTTTTCGCTAATGTGTTGATCAGACCTGAGATAATTTTCGAGCAACGAAATATTTCAAACTTTTTACTGGATTCTGGCTAAAAAGAGGATACTTATAACATCTCAATTTATTATTCCCTATGAAAATCCGAAAAATCGTTCGGGAAAAGAAAAATGTATCCTAACGAATACCACCCAATCAATCCTGAACAGCCTCCCCACCCTCCAATGTCCAATCCGCCGGAAAGACAAGCCAGTGGCTATGCCCTTTGGGCGATGATACTTGGTTTAGCCTCCTTTTGTCTTCCGTTGTTGATCCTTCCGGCAATAATCCTCGGCATCATTGGGCTTGTCGATGTCGGGAGCAAAAATAAAACCGGGCTCGCATTCGCCATTACAGGTATTGTTTCCAGCATCTTGGCGGGATTTGTATCGGTGGCCGTTCTGTTACCCGCCATTCAAAAGGTGCGGGAAGCTGCTGCTCGTGTTCAGACGCAGAACTTTTTGAAAGAGATTTCCATTGGTTTTCAGATTTATCACGATCGGTACAAGAAGTTTCCCGGTCATGCCATCTACAGTGAAGATGGAGAACCTTTGCTGAGTTGGCGAGTCGCAATTTTACCTTATATCGGGGAAGAAAAGTTATATAAGAAATTCAAGCTCGATGAACCATGGGATAGCCCTCATAATAAGAAGTTAATCTCCCAGATTCCAGAAGTCTACACTCACCCCATGGACCCAAACCCTTT
>CAZPPD010000963.1:0-2475 GCA_964588185.1 uncultured Alcaligenaceae bacterium
CTGACAATCAATTCAGAGACAATAAATCCTCTAACCATTGAAATTATTTCCATTTGTGGGAGAGGAGTCCTATGAGTACCAACAACGAAAACTCACGGCGGGAGTTTTTAGGATCTGCAGTTGCCGGTGGAGCAGCTTTGGGTTTAACCGCAGTAGCCGGCGGTGGAGAAAATAACGACGAAGGACAAGGTTTGCCGACTCGGCCACTTGGCCGGACGGGGGTGAACGTTTCCATCCTTTGCCTTGGCGGCTGGCATATCGGTTCCATCCAAAATCAAAATGATGCGATTCGCATCATGCATGCCGCAATTGATGGCGGCATGACCTTTTTCGACAATGCTTGGGATTATCATGATGGCGGCAGTGAAGAAGTTATGGGCAGAGCATTAGCCCAGGGCGGTTATCGGAAACGCTGTTTCCTGATGACCAAGTGCTGTGCTCGCGACGCTCGGACTACCCGGCAGCATCTGAATGACAGTTTGCGTCGGCTACGAACCGACGTGATTGATTTGTGGCAATTTCACGAAATCAACTATGACAACGACCCCGAGTGGATTATTGAACGCGGGGCTTTACGGGAAGCATTGCGGGCCCAACAACAAGGAAAAATTCGCTTTATTGGATTTACGGGACACAAATCGCCTCACATTCACTTGGATATGCTGGCCCGCCATCGTTGGGATACGTTACAGATGCCGATAAATGTTTGTGATCACCACTATCGCAGCTTTGGCCGCCAGGTAATCCCGCAGGCCATGAAAAGAAATATCGGCGTCATCGGCATGAAAAGCTTGGGCGGCGGCAGCAACAATCGCGGCCGCTTTGTTGTCAACCGGGTCTGCACGGTGGAAGAGGCAATCAATTATTCTCTGAGCCAACGGATTGCCAGCTTGGTAGTTGGCGTAGATTCCATGGAAGTGCTGCGCCAAGACTTGCAGATTGCCCGGCGATTTCCTTCGCTCAATGCGCAACAACTGAATGCGTTGATCGAGCGGATCGCCCCGGTAGCCGGGGACGGGCGGCATGAGCGATTCAAGTCAACTCAGTTCTTCGATGGACCCTACCATCGTCAGCAGCACGGATTGACGGAACGGCACGTGGAAGGCCAACCCGCTGAAAATAACAATACCGACGATTAAGATCAAAATTTGTCTTTTCCCCTGGCCAGAAGGGTAAAACAAAACCAGCCCAGGGCAGAGCGGAGCTGACCAGCGCCGCTCTGGGTTAAGAATGCTTTTTCCTCTCCCTGGTTCGTTATCATTTCGTTAATATCATAAGTTCATGAATGTTAAGTTTTGCTAAAAGAACGGGCGATGATTAAACCTTTTCCACAACGCCGGGACCATCTCCACCAACATCTGAAACAAGAATCCATGGATGGCACTTTGGTCAGCAATCCAGTAAATGTTAGCTATCTAACCGGATTCAGCGGAGATAGTAGTTACCTTCTGCTCACCCAAAACCGCGCAATCCTTTTTTCGGATGGCCGCTATACCACGCAGATTGAGGAGGAATGTCCGGATATTGAGGCGAACATTCGTCCTCCAGCTGTTTCGTTACAGGAAAATGTGGGAACCGTTCTTACCCAAATGGAGATCTCCAACGTCGAGTTCGATCCGTCCAATTTGACGGTGGCTCAACTGGAAACTCTAAAGGACAAAGCTCCTACCATTAATTGGAAAGGCCAATCTGGCCGTGTGGAAAAATTACGGCAAATCAAGGACAATGGGGAATTGGACCAAATCAAACAGGCCATTTCCATTGCCGAGCAGGCTTGGTCTCAGTTTCGACAGGAATTACAAGGTACGGAAACGGAGAAGGACTTGGCCGATGCCATGGAAATGTATATCCGCAAGGCAGGCGGCCGCTGCTCCAGTTTTCCTCCGATTCTGGCCGTGGATGACCGCGCTGCTTTACCGCATGCCACACCAAGCCCGGACCGTTCTCTTGCAAATGCCGAGTTGCTGCTAATCGATTGGGGAGCCACCGGGCCGTTCTTTTACAAAAGCGACTTGACCCGCGTGTTGTTCCGGGCTAGAAAATCATCTTCACCAAACCCGAAAATAGGCAATGGGTCCCCTCCCCAACCAGAGAAAATATTCGAAATCGTTCTCCATGCGCAACAACAGGCAATAAATGCTTTACGACCGGGAGCTAAAGCGGGGGATGTGGATGCCGCTGCCCGCATGGTCATCGCCGATGCAGGATATGGGGCAAACTTTACGCATAGCATTGGTCATGGTATCGGCATGGATATCCACGAGGCACCCATGATGAAGCCGGGTTTGGATTTGGAATTGCAGGCAGGAATGGTGGTGACTATTGAACCCGGAATTTACATTCCCGGTTGGGGCGGGATTCGGATTGAAGACGATGTCTTGATTACTCCGGACGGCCCGGAAGTGCTTTCCCGCGTTCCCAAGGAGTTTTCGGAGTTATTGCTGGCAAATTAGTGGAGCCTAGTGTTTATCAAGT
>CAZPPD010000964.1:0-2469 GCA_964588185.1 uncultured Alcaligenaceae bacterium
CAGAACGCGGCGGAACGGATGCGCGAAGCCTCAGACCAAAAGGCCCGAGCCGCCAAGAAATTGGAAGATGGTGCCGATCCAGCTGAAGAAATGGCCAAGGCCGATCAAGAACTAAAGAAAGCCGAAGAAGAATTTCAAGATGCACAGGAGCGTGCCCAAAACGAGTTAGTGCGGGAGAGGCTGGTTCGAATCGCTGACCAAATCTTGGGCCTGAAAGAACGCCAAGATCAACTCATCCCCGAATCCGAACGACTGAATACGGCAATCCTGCGAGGCGGCTGGAATCCCTACCTCCGGGTCTCCTTACATGAGCACGGCGAAAACCAGCAGAATCTCCAAGGAGAAGCTAAAAACATGGCCAAGAAGATTGAAGGGGCAAAAGTCTTCCATCTTATCTTGACCAAAGCGGCAGAGAATATGAAACAGAGTGCCGACCAGATCAATCGACGGGTGAAAAAGTCCCTGCAACATGGATTGGAACCTTTCCCCTTTGAACCGGAGATTCTAAAAGCGGAAAAGCAATCCCACAAGCTCATCGTAAAATACCAGAAGAGAGCTGCCGATCGTCTCAATCGCCTGGTCACTGCCCTCAAGCAGGAGATCAAACGCATGGACAAGGAAGCCGATGAAAAAGGTAAACAACAAGAAGAGGGCGAGGGTGACGTCGGCCAACAAAAAAAAGGCGGCATCCAAGCCCAAGATGGTATTCCTGCCGTCGCCCAACTCAAGGCTCTCCGAGATGAACAACAAGACCTAAACAAACGCACCGAAGAGTTCGCCGAAAACCATCCGGAATTAGAGGACTTGACGGAGGACGAACAAACCGAACTGCAAACACTTCATGCTGATCAGGAAGCCTTGTTCAGCCTCTTCCGCGAGATGGTCACCGCGGCCAACAAAGGAGCAACGAAATGATCCGAGTGTTATTTTCTCTTGGCCTCATGGCCGGGTTAACCTGCTTGGTCCTAGGTGGAGATCTACCCAAGTTAAAAGAGCTCCCAAAGCGAAATAAGAATCAAGGAATCAAAAAGCAGGTGAAGGAACTTAAGAAGGAAGATGATTTTCCCGGACTCAAGCCCCTGAAGCCGAGGAACAAGGTCGAGAATAACAAAAAACCAAACGCTGCCCAGCAGCAAGGCGAGGACCCGAAGAAAATCATGGCCCGGGTTGCCAAGAACATGGAATCCTCCGAAGAGCGGCTAAAGAAAAAGAATATCAGCGAACAAACGCAAAAGATACAACTGGCCATCATTGAAGATCTGGACAAGCTTATCCAACAGCAACAACAGCAGAACAATAAAGGCGGCGGATCTTCTTCCGGCAAAAACAAAGGTTCAAACTCCGGACAAGGAACCAAATCCGGCAAAGCCGGAAAACCCGGCCAAGGAAAGACCGGCAAAGGTCAGGGCCAAAAGAATGGCAACCAGCCGGGAAAATCCGGCCAAGGTACCCAAGGAACCCAAAAAACCAAAGGCGGCAAACAAAAACCTGGAGCGGGCAAACAAAAGCCCGGCAACATCAAAGGAAGCCAATCCGGCGGCCCAAAAAATCAAGGCAAAGATACCAAGAAGAAGAAAGCCGGCATCGCCAAGGTCAAAGGCAAAGGCGAAAAAGGCGAACCCGGAAAGAATCCCGGCATTGCCCAACTCATCAAAATCAAAAAGGAACCGGACAACACCGTCGCCGACCTCTTCCCGGATGTTTGGGGTATGTACCCGGAGAAGAAACGCCAGGAACTAGATGCCTATTCCAAAATCCGCTTTATGCCACGCTACGAACGCGTGCTCCGCGAATACTACGACAAAATCGCCAAACGCAGCTCTTCGAAAGGCAAGTAACATGTTGAATCGCCGCCAAATATTGACCCGGGGAACGGGTACTGCTCTGGCCGTTGCCGGTGGAGCCTTGGCTTATCAGGGATTCGGCCAGGATGCCAATGACCCATTCGAGAACATGATCACCCGGGAAACCCAACAAGCCATCGACCGGGGATTGGCATACCTCGCCCGTGAGCAGCACGTGGACGGCTCTTACGGAACCAACCGGCACCGGGGCAATGTCGCTATCACCAGCCTGGCCGGTCTGGCGTTCATGTCTGCCGGCAGCCAACCCGGCCGCGGACCCTATGGCCGAAATGTAACCCAAGCTCTGCAGTTTGTTCTCAACCAAGAACAGCGAACGTATCAGGGCAGGGCGGCTCCAGGCTTCCTCTACCGCCGGACGCGTGCACCTCATGGCCCGATGTACGGCCATGGTTTTGGCACCTTGTTTTTGGCCGAAGCCTATGGCATGGTCCATGACCGCGAACTTCGCACGCAACTTCACGGCTCCCTCCGCCGGGCAGTAGAACTCATCATTCGCACGCAAAACCACGAAGGCGGTTGGCGTTATCGGCCGGTTGTCCGCGACGCCGATATTTCCGTGACCATCTGCCAAATCATGGCGTTGCGGGCCGCACGGAATGCCGGA
>CAZPPD010000965.1:0-2464 GCA_964588185.1 uncultured Alcaligenaceae bacterium
GTTGGGGACGACCAAACACATCCAAGAAGTAGGACTTGAAGGATTCATCCGGAAGCATAATAGCCCGGTTAGGCGAATGCTTATCCGACGGCAAGCCCCTAAACTGGGATGGTGAGTTAGTGACTTGGTTGACAGCGTCATACAAGACTTCAGCGGTCATGCGACGGGGATAGTAACGAGCATAAGCTTGTTTGTCATGCTTATTAAACTCATTAGGTACCGAACTGAGTTGGTAAGTCCGGCTGTTGACAATCGTTTTGATCAAGCTTTTCAAGCTGAACTTGTTCTTGATCAGGTCTTTGGCCAACGCATCCAACAAAGCGGGATTGCTCGGCGGGTTGGTTACGCGCATATCGTCCAGAGGATCGACAATTCCCCGGCCAAAGAAGTGTGCCCAGTAGCGGTTGGCAACAGCTTTGGCAAAATAGGGATTATCGGCTCGGGCCATCCAATCAACCAGCTTATGTCTTGGATCTTCATCCGGACCAATATCAAGTTTTTCGCCGGAATCTAGAGGCATGATTTCGGCCGGACGCTTGGTGCGGGTGTTGGTCACCGAACCCGAAGGCCGATTGTAGATGACCTCCAAGAATGCCCGGCGATTTTGCACGGAATTCACCATGGGGATTTTCTTACGGCCAACACGGCCAAAGAAAGCGGCCATGCCCCAATAATCATCCTGACTCCATTTTTCGTATGGGTGGTGATGACATTGAGCACAAGCAATTCGCAAGCCGAGGAACACTTGAGCGGTATCGTCCACGAATTCTTGCGGTTTGTTTAGCTCTTTGTACCAAACCGTCGGCGGCGAGGTTAGTTCATTGCCGCTGGCTGCCAAAATAGCCCGGGCAAATTTGTCGTAGGGCATATCCTTGGCGACTGCCTGGCGAATCCAGGAGTGGAAAGCAAAAGTACCCGTAGCATTTTCCGCTTGGTTGCCGCGTTTTACACGCAGGATGTCTGCCCAGCGATTGGCAAAGAAATAGGTGTACTCGGGCCGCTCCAACAATTCGTCAACCAATTGGCTGCGTTTGTTGGGATCCTGGTCTGTTAAGAAGTTTTTGACTTCTTCCGGAGTGGGCAATGAACCGGTAAGGTCCAAGTAAAGGCGGCGGATAAATTCCTGGTCACTACAAAGTTTGGAAGGAACAATACCCAGTTCTTGCCATTTCTTCTGAGTGTGAACGTCAACAACGGTTTTCGGTTCCCATTTATAATCCGGGGTCTTTTCCCCTAGTGGAACCGTTGCCCGGAAGACGGAGACTTGTCCCTGATAGCGGGCCATAATGGCAGCTTCGCCGCTCATGTCCAAGGAGCGAACCAAAGCAGCCCCGTCCACAATGGCGATTTCCGTGTCATTACTTTCGTACTGAGCCCGTTGGGTTACATCTTGAACATAACCGTCACTGTAATGAGCATAGACCGCGAATTGTTGGCGGTTTTTCCGGGTCATGATGCTGTGTTCGGGATGAACGGTGATTTTGGTGACCACCGGATCATCCGGTTTGCCGTAGGGAAGACCGGAAGCCACCCAACGACGCAACAGTTTGTATTCGTCCGAGCCAACTTCCATTCGCTTGCCGCCGGCGTGAGCCATTTGACCTGCCGCTTTCAGGATCAGCAAGCTGTGCTCCGGAGCCGCTGGGAATACCCGGCGACCACGGGCTTCATTGACCAAAGCGGCGTAATCAAATTCCGGAACGAACCCAAGCAAGGACAAAGCGAACCCGTTCTGGCCGCCGCTCTTACCATGGCAGCCACCGGAGTTACAACCCAGCTTGGTAAAGATCGGTACGATGTCATTTGGGAAGTTGATCGGCAAATCTACATCGCAATATTCGTTCTTCAGAGCAATCTTGACGGTTTTGTCACCGTATTTGGCGATGATTTCCGTTTCGCCGTTGGCGAGCGGAATAACGCGACCCAGGCTGGTTACCCGAGCGATTTTGTTGTCGGCAACCGAATATTCCACAGTACCGGTTAGGTCCTGTTTGCGATTGCCAAGATCACCGGTGATGATCATTTGGGCGGAGTCTTCGAGACCTTTCAGAGAAATTTTGGTTGGATAAGCCGAAAGTGTTTTCACTTCTGCCGGCTTGGGCATGGGGATGGTGTCCCCTTTTACCTCGGTTTCCCCATACAGGTCCGCGTAGACTTGCCCGCCTGCACAGGTGAGAGCCAGAACGGATAGCAGGCTTAACAAGTTTTTCCAGATGCCTTTCATTGATACAGACCCCCCTCGGTTTTATGGTAGGACAATTTTGGAAGGCGGATTTAGTGGGCGACTTTGCGTCTTTCAGGATAACTAATCTCAACATCCCTGCAAGACCTTTGCCCAATTTTACGGTTGGCTAAAACATATATTTTGCCCGGTTTTGCTGTCAAATCAAAGAGAAAATCATTTTTTATTATTCCCGGGTAGCTTTGCTGGTCGAAATCGATGAAGGAGAATGATTTTAAATGT
>CAZPPD010000966.1:0-2462 GCA_964588185.1 uncultured Alcaligenaceae bacterium
GCATAAGATTTACGACCATGCCGGGCAAGCGGACACCAAGCAGGTCTGGCCCAAAGAATACAGGGAAATACTCAAGCAAACATACATCTTGAAATTGTCAATCCCGGAAAAATATGGAGGAGCCGGATCGGATACTGCTACTTTACTGCAAGCGTATGAAAGTTTGGCGGGAGCTTGCCTGACTACTTGCTTCATTCTTACCCAACGAGATGCCGCTTGCCGGCGAATCCTGGGAAGTCAAAACGAGCAACTATGCCAAGAGCTATTGCCGGGGTTAGCCCGGGGGACTGAGTTTGCCACAGTTGGCTTATCCCAACTCACTACCTCCCGCCAACATGGCAAGGCAACCTTTATTGCCACAGAAGATGATCAGGCGATCTATTTGCATGGTGTTATCCCTTGGGTCACTGGGGCAAGTCAGGCGAAGAACATTGTAGTCGGGGCGAGTTTGGAGGATAACCGGCAACTGTTAGTCGTTCTGCCCACGGAGACTCCCGGGGTAACCATCGCTCCGCCCATGGAGCTGATGGCGTTGCAGGGATCGCTTACCACCGAAATCCATTGCGACAATGTTCGAGTGGACCGCCGTTTATTACTTGCGGGTCCGGAAGAAAAAGTGATGCAGGGCCGCCGGGGCGGGGCAGGTGGCTTGCAAACATCTTGCCTGGCGTTGGGACTCGCAGGTGCAGCTATCTCGTATCTTATAGGTGAAGCGGAAACACGCCCCGGTCTAAAGGAGGGAGTTGATCGGTTTGCGTCCACCCGGCAACAACTTCGCAACCGTATGTATGATTATGCGCAGAAGGAACCAACTGCAGAGGAACTGACAAACCTCCGGGCGCAAGCCAACACCTTGGTAGTCCAAGTAACCCAAGCGGCACTAATTGCCGGCAAAGGGACCGGCTTTATGCGAAGTCATCCGGCCCAGCGCTGGGTACGCCAGGCGATGTTTTTCCTGGTTTGGTCCTGCCCTTGGCCGGCGGCATCAGCTACTTTGGATTATTTGACCTTGCGGCAGGATCAGGAGTGTTCCTAGGGTAAGGGCAATGGCATCAGCCGCGTTTGCGGCAAAAGCAGGTATCATCGCACCCAATTTCAAATGCCAATAGCTATGTGCTCTCGGCGATAACGAGGCTAATACAATTGTCCTCCCGCCTTACTCCCCAATTGGTTTGCCCCTTCATCCTCGTGACCAGTGATAGTTATGACTACCGAAATCGAGCGCTTCTACGAACGCGAACTGGCATTTATCAACACTTCGGATGAGAAATCGGAGCTGGCCCGCTATTTCCAACAGACGTATCCGGGCGAGGCCAGGTTTGCGGTGGAATTTTCTCGCCGCTTTCGGGCTCAGGCGGGGCAACTGCTGCTCAGTCCCGATCAACCGGTCGACCCGCATGCGGATCGATTTATCCAGGCCTTTGCTCTCCTAGCCGGCCGGATACAATTCAAGATTGGTGAGGAGTTCCCCAATCTCACCGAAGCTCTTCTCGGAATTCTTTATCCGCATCTGTTATTGCCGGTTCCATCCATGGCGATTGCCCAGTTCACTCCTTCCTCCTCGAATCCACCTCCTCCGGAAGGAATTCATATCCGACAAGGAAGTCCCTTGATGAGCCAAGTGGCAGGCCATCCGCCGATTACTTGCCAGTGGAGAGTGGGTTATCCTTTAGATCTTTGGCCCGTTGAGGTGACTGCGGCGAAATTAACCCCAGCCCCGTTGCTTGGGTCCATGCCGATGCCGGATGGGACTGCTGCGGTTTTGCAATTGTCCCTGAGTTGTCAAACGGACCTTTCGTTTCACCAGTTGAGCTTGGAAAAATTGCGATTTTTCCTCTTTGGGGACCGGCAGATTATTGCTTCGCTCTATGAGTTGCTATTCAACAACTCCATTGCAGTAGCTTTTGTCGGCAAGGACTCTGAGGGATCTTCCAAAGAAATAACCCTGACGTCTCAGGAAGCGCTGAGACCCGTAGGATTTGAACAGGAGGAGGCGTTATTTCCTTATCCCGATGAATCCTTTGCCGGCTATCGTTTGCTGAATGAGTTCTTCTGTTTTCCCAGCAAATTCTTGTTTGCAGACCTTGCCGGTTTTGATCGGGTGCGCGACAGTAAGATCGGCAATCAATTGGAAGTCCGCATCTTTCTGAATCACACCCGCCAGGATTTGGAACGGGTGATAGACGGGAAAACCTTCCAACCAGGCTGCACTCCTATTGTAAACCTGTTCGATAAGCTGGCAGAGCCGATTGCCTTAACCCACAGGCAACCGGAATACAAAATTATTCCCGATCGGGTGAACGACCGTGGCATTGAAGTCTTTTCCATTGATGAAGTCAGCGTGTTTGATCCGAATGCTGAACAAGTGGTGGATTACCAGCCGTTTTATTCTTTTGCTTACAACCAAACTCGCAATAACCAAAAAGCTATTTGGTATGCCAATCAGCGGCCGGCCAATGCCG
>CAZPPD010000967.1:0-2459 GCA_964588185.1 uncultured Alcaligenaceae bacterium
AGCGGCCCGCAGAAGTGTCGAACGCCGCCGTGCCAGCACTTTGGAGTATCAGGAAGCAATCGAAGAAGCCAGCTTCAAAGGTTCCATGACCTTGATCGGCTGCGGGCTCCTTTGGGGATGCCTGATTCTGCTCATCGTCTCGCGCTGGATCCCCTGGATTGGATGGTCCATCTTCCCGCTGTTGTTATTGTTTCTGGTGCTCCAGTTTTTCCGTGGCGACAAACGGGAAGATAGCGGCATAAAGGTCCAGCCAAAGGAAAAACCGCAGGAGGTTCCGCGGGATGAAGTTCCCAAGAGTGAGCCGGAGGTGGAAGAGAGGGTTTTCCGGAAGGATTAGGGTAGGCATTCCCTCAAACACTTTTGTGTAAGCGAGGGGCAGCCTCTGCTGACGTGTTTTGAAGTTGCGATTTGCTCGGAATAGGTAAAACAATACCAGCCAGGTGCTGGGCGGCGATATGCCGCGAAGCCCCGCCCTGGTTTAGGCTAAGCCGCTTTCCTTCTTTCCAGCGGATCCAGATTGTAAGTATTCCGAACGGTGTAAGCTCGTTTTCCTTGGCTTTCAAAATAAGTGCGGGTAAGGACCTCCCCAATCAGTCCCAAGGAAATGAACTGAACGCCAACAATCTCCAACAAGGCACTCAACAAGAACAATGGATTCCCCGTCATATCGGTGTAAGGCGTCGTCAAGAAACGCTGCCACAAGGTGATCATCAGGACGACAAACCCAAGTCCCATGCTGATCATTCCCAACATGCCCATGACGTGCATCGGCCGAGTCAGGTAGCTGTGCATGAACTTGACGGTCACCAAATCCAGCAACACCCGAAATGTCCGCGTCAGATTATATTTCGTCTTTCCGGCCACCCGCGGATGATGATTCACCGGCACCTGAACCATCCTACCCCCGTGGTGTTGGATTAACACCGGAATGAAGCGATGCATCTCCCCATACAGAGGTAACTCCTTGGCAAACTCCCGGCGAATAGCCCGCAGTGTGCAACCCATATCCTTGATTTGTACGCCGGTAACTTTGCGGATTAACCAGTTGGCTACATGGCTGGGAGCTTTGCGAATCAAGAAATGATCCTGGCGATTGGCTCGTAAACCAAATACCGCGTCATAACCCTCTTGCAGCTTTTCCAAGAGATGGGGAATATCCGCCGGGTCGTTTTGCAAATCACCATCCATGGTCACGAAAACGTCCCCGGAAGCAAAGTCGATACCGGCTTGCATGGCCGCCGATTGGCCGTAGTTTCTTCGCAGGCAAACGACTTTCAGGTGGGAATCGGTCGCGGCCAAGGTTTCCATCACTTCGGTGGAACCATCCGTACTGCCGTCGTCCACCAGCACGATTTCATATTGAAGGCCGGTGGGGTCCAATGCCTGCCGCAACTTATCATGCAGCGGTCTTAAGTTGTCCCGTTCGTCCTTGATTGGAATGACCACAGAGAGATCCATCTCGTTCATCCTCACCATCGGTTTCAGCGGCCATTACCGGTCGTGGAAAATGGCCGAAAAGGTAGACAAACCCGCCGAAAAAGCTCACGGTAACACTGACCGCAAACCATAAGAATGCCAGGGTAACTGCCAATCCCTGCCCGACCCCAAGCGGAGCCAAAAAGAACACCATGGCTCCTTCACGCACTCCCATGCCATTCAAACTAATGGGCAGCATCGTTAACAAGGAAACCAGGGGAACCATGATCCAGAAAAAGGCAAATGGTACTTGGCCGCCAATGGCTACCGCAACCAGCCAGCAGATGATCACATTGGTGACCTGCACGAAAATCGAAAATAGCAAAGGACCAACCAAAGTCCGCCAGGATGGGAGTTCCCGGAATCCTTGCAACACCTTTCGCAGCTTCCCCGGAAATTTTTCCGCGTGTTGCACCATCATCGGCAGGGCAATAAATCCCAGCATGCAGCAAACGGCACAACTCCCCACGGTCCAGTGCATCCAGGGGGGCAAGTCGAGGGGCGAAAGAAGAATCCCGAAACACGCCAGCGCCAGCAGCACACAGAAACCGCAGAGCCGTTCCAAGAATACCGATAGGAAGGCGCGCATCCGGTTATTGGATTTGTTGTCCAGGTAATAGACCCGGACCACATCTCCACCCACGGAAGTTGGCAGGAGTAAATTGAAATACATGCCGATGAAGTAAAATCCAATCATATGATGGATTGGCCGCCGAAAACCCAGAGCCTGGGCCAATTGCTGCCAGCGAAAAGTGCTCACCACCTGGGCAATCACTAATAACGCCACCGCCGAAAACCAAAACTCCAAGCGCAGTTGAGAGAAAGCCTGGACGACCTGTTCCCAGTCGATTTTCCAAGCTAACCATCCCAACAATACGGCACTTATTCCAATACGTACCTTTTTACTCACGAACTTCCAGCCTCATCTCCAAGGGTTCCGACCCCATTTGGAAAAACTGTCCCAGCTGTTCCTCGATCATGTC
>CAZPPD010000968.1:0-2459 GCA_964588185.1 uncultured Alcaligenaceae bacterium
CGCTCACGTCATTATCGCAACCGGGTTCCGTGGTTGGGACGGCTGACTTTATAGCTCCGGAACAATTAGAAGACCCCCATCGAGCGGACTTTCGCGCGGACCTCTATAGTTTGGGGTGCACCTTTTATTTTCTGCTAACCGGCCAGGTTCCTTTTCCCGGCGGCACCTTAATCCAGAAATTAGACCGGCAACGTTGGGAATCAGCCGCCCAGGTAAATCAGGTTCGTTCGGAAATTCCTCCTGCAGTAGTGGACATAGTCCACAAGTTGATGGCTAAGAAACCAGGGGAGCGTTTTCAAACTCCCGGGGAACTGGCCCTGACTCTGGATTCCTTGGCAAGGACCGGCAAGATAAAAAATGTCAGCAAACCAAACCCCATGAAATCAATAAAGGTTCTTAAAGGACATGCCAAAGCCGTGTGGTGTGTCGCCGCATCCCCCCAAGACCGAATCGTTGCTTCCGGCAGTCAGGATAGATCGGTCATCTTGTGGAATGTGGATTCCGGCAAGGACATCCAGAAATTCGAACAACATTCCGGTGAAGTTCGTGCATTGGCTTTCTCACCGGATGGGAAGATGATTGTTGCCGCGAGTGGGGCTAGCCTGAGGCTTTGGGACATATCCACCGGAAAAACGACCCGGCGACTGATGGGGCATTCCGATACGGTTCGCTGTGTGCAATTCTCTCGTGATGGCCAATGGATTATTTCCGGCGGGGAAGACCGTAGCGTTCGGGTTTGGAATGTTAATTCCGGGCGGGAAACAGTCCGATTTTCCGGAAGCCGGGGAGCTGTATCCGCTTTGGCCATTCATCCGGAAAAAGATGTGGTTTTAATTGCCGGGCGGGATGCCGGCCTGCGACTCTGGGATTTCCTGAAAGCTACAGAAGAATCGGCCATCAAAACTTCTCATGCCCGAATCCATAGCGTGGGGATATCGGCCGACGGTCTCTTTGCCTTTTCGACACACTTTGATACTTTTGTTCGCCTTTGGGACTTGCAATCCAAACGAGATTTGCGCCGGTTTCAGGGACATCGCCAGATGGTTACCAGCGGAGTATTCACGCTTGACGGTCGCCATATACTCACAGGTAGCCAAGACCAAACCCTGCGTTTATGGAACTTGGAGAGTGGTGGAGAAGAAGCCGGCTTTGCCGGTCATGAAGCGGGCATCACCTCGGTAACCGTTATTCCGGGAACATCCTATTCTATTTCCGCCGGTTTCGATCACACCTTACGGGTTTGGAAACTCGATGAAAGCTAAACAAAAGAAGTCCCTCGCTGCCAGCAACAAGGTTCCCAGCCAATCGGGAAAAGAGTTTCAAACTCTTAAGAGGCGCGGACTATCCATTCACCGCAAGCTGGTGGAATTATATCCCGATGCGGAATGTGCCTTAGTTCACCACAATCCCTTGCAATTGCTCATTGCAACTATCCTATCGGCTCAATGCACCGATGTTCGCGTGAATATGGTCACCCCTGCATTGTTCTCCCAATATTCGACCGCTCAGGAATTTGCCGCGGCCAAGCAGAACGATGTGGAAAAGCTGATTCAATCCACGGGGTTTTTCCGCAACAAAGCCCGCAACATTATCGCTCTCTGCAAAGAGTTGGTGGAAAACTACAATGGGGAAGTTCCTAATACCATGGAGGAATTGGTCCACTTGCCGGGAATAGGCCGCAAGACAGCGAATGTAGTTCTGGGAGATGCATTTGGCGTACCCGGGATTACTGTGGATACGCATGTCTTGCGACTCAGCAGACGCATGGGCTTGACTATGCATACGGTTCCGGAAAAAGTCGAGCAGGATCTGATGAATATCATCCCCAAAAAGCACTGGACCCCTTTTAGCCATCGCATGATCTTTCATGGACGGCAAGTTTGCAGTGCTCGCAAACCCAACTGCGAGGATTGCACGCTGAAACGGATATGCCCCAAAATTGGAGTGTCTTAGCTGGACTCGCCGAATTCAGCCACGTATCACCTTGGAAATTCATCCGCCATCATCCTGCTCCGACTGAATTCTGGCAAATCCGGCTACCAACTTGATTACCCATCCTAAGCGAACAACGCTTCCACCGGCCTTCCGCGGCCATCTTCAGTCACATAAAACGGCCGGCGTTCCACTTCAAAGGAAGTCCGTGGGGAAATTCCCATCGCTGTCATAATGGTGGCATGAAGATCCATGATGGAAACCGGATTTCGGGTGACCAGCAAAGGCCGTTCGTCAGCCGTTTCGCCGTATGAAAAGCCGCGTTTCATACCCCCTCCGAACATCACTACCGACCCGGAACCGGTAAAGTGGCGATGCAAACCATATTGCCGCATGACCTGCATGACATCGGTGCGAGCTCGAGATTGATCGCGAGCATTACTTCCGGGGACTCCTTCGATCATCATGTCGCGGCTAAATTCACTGGCAGTCACCGCCGACGTCGGATTGAGAAGTCCGCGATGATC
>CAZPPD010000969.1:0-2444 GCA_964588185.1 uncultured Alcaligenaceae bacterium
GGCGACAGCCTATTGCAACTGGCTTAGTAAACAAGAAGGGATTCCACAGGAGCAGTGGTGTTACATAACCGACACGCAGGGAAGAGTGACCCAATTGAAAGAAAACTACCTGAGTTTGACCGGCTATCGGCTGCCGAGCGAAGCGGAGGTGGAATATGCCACACGGGCCGAAACGACGACCAGCAGGTATTTTGGCGAAACGGAGGAATTGCTGGGGAACTATGCCTGGTATTCTGCGAATGCCAAGGAGCGTAGCTGGCCAGTGGGACTCAAAAAGCCAAACGATTTCGGCTTGTTCGATATGCAGGGGAACGCGTATACCTGGTGTCAGGAAAGTTATAAAGTGTATTCTCCAGGAGAGGATCGAGAGGACAGCAAAGTGATCATTAGTACACGTAGCCGTGTGTTACGCGGCGGTTCGTTCTTCAATCTAGCGTCGAGCGTTCGCTCTGCCTACCGCGGCAACGTTGTGCCGACGTTCCGTACCTGCTACTACGGTTTTCGTCCGGCGAGGACTTTACAACTGGACACTTTTACACCATTACAGCTTACCCCGGCGGGGCCGGGCGCTAAGAGGTAATATATACAATTGTTCACTTCTCTAGGTTACGCATGGCCAATCGAAAAGGACCAGATGAACTAACGGTCATCACAAAAACCTATGACCTTGTTCTGTGGTCGTGTAACCACACGAGTAAATTTCCCCGTAATCACCGCTTTGTTCTGGGGGAACGAATCGAACGGAATTTGTACGAACTGCTGGAATTGCTCTTGCGTGCCAAGTACACCAGGCAGCGGCGTGAGTTACTGGAGCAAGCGAACCTGAAGCTCGAAATTCTCCGGTTCCAGATGCGGCTGGCCAAAGATTTGCAATGCCTGAAAGTAGAGGGCTATAGGTTCGCTTCCAGGGCGATTGATGAGATCCCTGCAGGGTCAATTCGAATCGACGGGTTTTCCCCACGCATTTTCCGCAGCTTGCGCCCAGATCTTCTTGATCAACTCCATTTGCCTTTCCAATGTCCGTTCGACGCAGTCGAGTTTCTCGGCAATCTCCTTGTGGCTAAGCCTTCCATTTTCCAGATGGCAATCTGGCGCTGGCGGTCGTTGTCCAAGGCGGCAAGCAACTGCTGTTTGCCCTCTTCATGCTCGGCGACGGAGGCCGGCGAGGAAATCGAATCAACGAGCTGGTCGAGTTCGGCATCATCCAGACGGCCGGGGTCGCGTTTGCCAGCACGGAGATATTCGATCAGCTTTGCACATTTCCGGGCGGCGATCACCGCCAGCAAGGGCCAGAGGGAAAACTCCTCCTCTTCCGGAATCTGAAAACGCCCTTCCTCGACGCCGCCAAAGAAGCTCTTGAGGGCGCTGGCGGCAATATCATCCTCGTCCTTAAGCGCTCGCGGCGTTCCGCCGAGTTTATTCCGCGCCAGTCCCGCTAGCCGGACATGGTACTCCCGCCATTTCTTGTCGGAAATCGGCATGACTACTGTACCCCCTTTTTGTCCCCATTGTAAGCACAGGCGGGTGGGTCCGCTACTTCTTCAAAAAAAATCAAAAAAGCATGTCGGAATTGACGCCCTAAATCTCACTTCCATGTCAGCGGAGTTAAAGGTGTTGCGAAAACCAACCTGAAGGAGCCGAGTCTGATGCTGAAACAAAAATCGATCTGCTGTTTTACAGAATGCCGTAATCTTCTCGATTCGTTGCCGCTCCCGACATTCGATTACGGCGTGGCAAAGAACCATTTGACCAACGCCCGGATGTATCAGACCCAGGGTGAATTCGGCGCGGCGAAGTTCGAGTTCGACCGCTTCAAGGCAATCGTAAGGAGTCACTGTCCGAACATCAATTACGGCAGATGGGGAACCGCGTGGGACAATGACAAATGGCGGACGGTATCGAATCGTCAATCAACGCGGAACTTTGATTGTTCGGTTTGAATAGTTGGTGATCCAACTGACAGGCCAACAGATCAAGGGTGTCCCCCAGGGGGCACCCATTTTTCACTCACTGTCGCTAATTGATGTTAATCCTACCGTTGGTTTCGCCGGTGGGCCGGAATTGGCAACGATTGTCTTTAAACGGACTCATTTCGTCCCAATTCAACCGTTTGTTTGCACGGTGGGCAGGAATCGGCAAAGGTTGTCATCGATGAACAATCATTTTTTTGGAAATGGACCGTCACTGGCGGGGTTGATGGTGGCTATGGGGGATTAGCCGGGGTTCTGTTGGTTTGCCTGGGCGTGGTATTCTGCCAGTCTGCTGCGGTAGTAATCCCTTGCCTGTTTCAGGTAGTCATGCAAAGCAGGTTCCCGGTAATCGGCATACGTCCATTCCCAGGGTTGGAAGGAGCCGTGCTGGAACTTGAGGGTGATCTCGGCGTAGATTCCGCGGGTCAGATAGTTACGGTGGCATTGGTCATTGGTGCTGGCCTATAGGATTTT
>CAZPPD010000970.1:0-2440 GCA_964588185.1 uncultured Alcaligenaceae bacterium
AAATTCCATTGTTGATATCCAGCGAGTATTGGGAGCCGTCATTGAACAAATAATTAGTCGGAGCAATCGAGTCCTTCCCCATGGCGATGGGATCGAGCGGAGAGACAAGAGTGGAAATCCGCGTTTGTCTAGCCTTGGCATTGGCGTTGGCGGTAATCGGTGCCTTAAAGTTAATGGACTTTGACAGAGCCACTTGATCTAAATACGGGAGGAGATAGGCAACGGTGGAAAAATTATTCTTGTCCACCCCCGGAGGGAAGTGACGATGATTGTCGTAGTAGATGTGACATGCCAGGCCGATTTGCTTCATATTGTTGGCTGAAATTGTTCGGGCAGAAGATTCCCGCAACCAGGCGGCCAGGGGGAGCAAAAGTCCAATCAAGAATCCAAGGATGGCGATGATTATTAATACTTCAAACAAAGAGAATGCTGGTCGATCTTTTTTCCACCGTTCCCTTTTCATGGATCAACCCTCCGCAAAAGGAGATTGCATGGATTATTTTGTTTCCTGGGAATTACCAATCCGCTCCATTAGGAATATTGTCGTTTGCCGATAATGCTCGAGCCCAAGTTTTATTGTTAATGGATGGATTCACCGTTCGAGTGGAACCATCGGCTAGGGCAACCAGAATTCCGCGTTTCTCGAAACTCTGGGCCAATTCATAGTCACAATCTCCGGCTTCGGGAACAGCTTGAAAAGGCATCCCTTGGGCCACCAATTTCCCACCGAAATAGGCCGCTGATTTTCCCGGAGCTTCAAAGAAAGTGGAGACGGTGCGATTACATTTCCCGTACCCGGTAGAAAAAATCATTGTGTTGGAGGTGCCGTCAATAATTCTTTGGATCGCGGCCCTGCCATCGGCTGCGCCTTTTACTGAAGGGAAACTGCCGGTTTTCGCTGTTTGGAATTTGCCGAATATACGAAGGTTGGCATTGTAGTTTTGAATTCCCTTAAAATTATCGATCGAACTATCCGACGGCGAATTGTATGTTTTGATACGAAACTTTTTGACAGCGGCAGGAACTCCTTGGGCATTTTGGATTTGGCGGAACAAAAGGCGTTGGTTAACAAACGGCAAGAGGTGTATGTGAATGGAGTGTTTGTTGGCCAACGCTGGCTTGCTCCCATAAGCCGGCGGAAAACGCCGGTGGGTGTCATGGTAACTATGTAACCCCAGGGCAATCTGCCGTAAATTGTTGTTGTCCCCGCCTCGCCCGGCCAATCCTCTTAGTTGTCCCAGCGCTGGGAAAACCAGTCCAAGCAGAACGCTGACAATAACCCCAACCATAAGGAATTCAATCATCGAGAAGGCGGTTCTTTTAATTCGGGGCATGGGATACCTCATTTGATTGAAAAGGAAAAGGAAGTCCTAAGGTAAACGAAAGACTTTGTTGTCTGATCTTCCCGCAAGGGCATTCAACGTTACCAAATCGAGATCCGTGTCCAAGGTTCGCGCGGAACCATCGCCCAGTGATATCAACACAAAGTGATATTGAGTTCGCAACCCCGACAGCCCGCCTTCGCCGCCACAGTTTACATCCGGTTTGCTGTCGTTAATCTTTCGAGTTGCCGTAAATGTGCTTTGCAAGAAGCGGCCATCGATCCAACGGTCTCCCCGGTTTCCGACAATGTTCTGACTATTTTTCCAATCCTTAACGCCGGCATTCGGTTGGATGTTTTGCAATGCCTTCTTTGGCAGCTCCACATGTTGGCGGCTTACCTCTTGGGCCCGATTGGCATGATTTCCAACCAGGGATTCTCCAATCAACAAGGTATTACTCAACCCATCCGTTACCTGGGCAAATTTCACATTGGAATTGTGGTAAAACAAGCCGCCGTTGTTGGTAAGCGACGCATTTGGTCCGGCAGACAGAAAGTAACTGGTTGGAGCAACAGTTTTTTTACTCTCTGCCAAAGAATCCAAGGGGCTGATTAACAATTCCAACCGCGTCTGAGCAGGCCCGGCGTTCGCATTGGCATCCACAGGAGCCTTGAAATTGATTTGCCGATACAAATTGGCTTGTTCGACATAGGGGAGCAAATAAGCGAATGCAGAAAAGTTGTTGGCATCGCGCCCGGGTGGGAATTTGCGATGGGCGTCGTAGTAACTATGGCAACCTAAGGCCAATTGTCGCAGGTTATTCATGGATTGCATACGTTTGGCTGCCAATCGAATCCGGTGCACTGCCGGCAGTAACAGACCAATAAGAAATCCGATGACAACTAAAATGATAAGTAGTTCAAATAAGGTAAAACCCGATCGATTTGTGATTCTCATTGGATCCTCTTTCGCTGGGGGATTTTAATTTATCCTCATTAGTTGGATGAGTCTTTGCCTTCCTGCTTCTTTAAGAAAGAACGAATTTCATCAGTTGATAGGCCATGCAACCGTTCTTCGGGGGAAAGATTGGTCAATATTTTCAACCGTTCTTCGGATGG
>CAZPPD010000971.1:0-2436 GCA_964588185.1 uncultured Alcaligenaceae bacterium
CACCCCAGAACCTTTTGGCCTTCTTCCTCCACAATACGCTCGAAGATCTTTTCACATTGCTGCCGATCTTTCTCCGAAGTGGGCAGGAACATCATGCCAACCCCGTACTCGCCCTGCTTGGGAAGCGTGATCCCGTCCTTGTCGCTGACCTTGGCGAAAAACTTGTGCGGAGTTTGCAGCAAGATCCCGGCACCATCTCCGGTATTGGGTTCACAACCGCAGGCTCCCCGATGTTGCAAGTTCAACAGAATCTCAATGGCCTTGTCTACCAGGTCGTGGGAGGCCTTATTTTTGAGATGGACGATAAAACCAACCCCGCAGGAGTCATGCTCGAATTGGGGATCGTAGAGCCCTTGTTTAGAGGGAAAATAAGTCTGGGACATTGGACATTATCCTTATCTGCGGCTGAGGGTAGCGGCTTACCCTTAACGGTTTTTCACTTTTGACTTCTTGGAAGATTTGTTGGCAGCGCCGTTCCGGCCGGCGGAACTTTTGGCCGAGCGTTTATGCTCGGTTCCACCAGCGAAGATTCCATCCTCGGAAGACGGAGGCTCTTCCTCTTCTTCGGAATGGCCATGGCACAGGAGATCCAAAAATCCCTTGGCGGCATGGCTAAGCTTGTGTTGACGGCGGTAAATAATTCCCAAAGGCCGAACCAGGTCAAAATCAGCCAAGGGTACCGACACTAATGTTTCAGAGGATATTTCCCGGCGAATGGTGGGTTCTGGGAGGAGGGCCACTCCTGCAGAGATTTCGATGGCCTTTTTGATGTTCTCGATGTTGTCAAATTCGAGAACCACATCCACTGTTATTTTCTTGTTGCGGAAATGGCGATCCAATTCACGGCGAATCACTAATTCCTTGCTGAAGTGCACATACTTCTCGCCGGAGAGATCGCTCATCTGCACAGCCGGCATCGAGGCAAACGGATGCGTTGGAGCGCAAACGACCGCCATCCGTTCATCACGCCAGGGAACTATGGTTAATTTTGGGGATTTGCGAGGGAAGGAAATTAAACCTAGATCCACACTGCCATCCAGAATCCGTTCGTAGACCTGATCCGGATGGAGATACTCGATATGTACTTCCGCATCCGGTTGTTGGGAAGCGAACTGTTCCACGTAATGCCCCATATTCCCCAAGCCGACGGAATAGATGGCGGCAATTTGAACCGTCCCTTCCACGCGGGCTTGAGCCGACCGCAGGGAGGCTTCCAGTTCCTGGTATTGTTCCAATAAGGACTTGCAGCCTTCATAATAGGCTTTTCCCAAGGCAGTCAGCTGTAAAGGGCGCGTAGAGCGGTCGATAAGCTGGACTCCCATGTTTTTTTCCAGTTGCGCAATCATTTGGCTTACCGCGGATTGGGTAACCTTGTTGACTTGCGCGGCTTGGGAGAAGCTTCGATTCCGAGCCACATCACAGAAGACTTTTATGGATTCAAACTGCATGAGAAGTAATGTATCAAATTTCCTGCTAATAGCAAGAGATTACTTCATGAAAAAAATTAATACTGGTTTCTGCGTTCAATTCTTTTATTCCGGAATTCTATCGCAAAAAATACTGGATTTTTTACAAGAAGTTCCTTGCAACCCGGGTGTGGGACGGTGTAGAACAAATGAAAGTTTTATTTTTCTTCGCCCCTTTCACCTCTCTCAATAAAGGAGCGAACCATGGGCACGGTTCAAGATATTCTGGCAACCAAACAAGGTTCGGTCCAAACGGTTGGACGAGAAACTTCCGTTTATGACGCCGCCGTTTTGATGAACGAACACAAAATCGGCAGCGTCCTGGTCTCCGAAGAAGGCCAATTGGTTGGTATTTTTACCGAGCGCGATATCCTGCAACGGGTCGTTGGCCAAAGGCGGGATGTGGATGAAACCCGCGTTGAGGAAGTGATGACCAAGGAAGTAGCCTGCTGTCGCCCGCACACCACCATTGAAGAAGCCAAAGGTGTGATGAAGAATCGCCGCATTCGCCGCCTTCCCGTCCTGGATGACAACGGTCAAATTCTGGGAATCATTTCCATCGGCGATTTAAATGCCCACGAAAACAATAGTCAGGAATTGACCATCCATCTTCTGGAGCAGTATCTGTATTACCAGACGTGATTGAGGTGGCGGGAATTTTCATTTCCAATATTCCGGCGTTTCCCTCGAATAACATCAGGCTGAATAATTTCCATGCTTATCCGGATTTAAATCATCCGTTCGGTCTGATAAAAATGGCAGCATTTCTTTCAAAAGAGGAAAAGTCGGATAAACAACAAACAATGTCCGTGCAGGTACCGAAACTGATTGCGGAGTATGATTGGTCTTCCCCAAACCTATTTCCCGGAAAAATTAAGATAGCTGCTATTTGGCTGATTGTCGGCATTTCCCTCCTCTTGATCCCGCCCGTTTTGTTATTGAATTTCAATTACACCATCTTGATTTTACC
>CAZPPD010000972.1:0-2434 GCA_964588185.1 uncultured Alcaligenaceae bacterium
CCAGAAGTTCTCCTTCAGTACCAAAGCCCTTGCCGGCTTCTTGGTAAGCGCGAGCTTGGTCCACCAAGTCCCAAAAGGCAGCCGTACCGACCGTGTCAATAACCAAATGGATGCGGGGTTGCGAATCATGGTTGATAACGTTGTGCAACTTCCAGGTATCAAATAACCAACTCTCCCCTGCCGGCATATGAACCTTCTTGTCTCCGCAGATGAACTCCACCTCGGGGTAGGTGATTACCGGAACATGGATGCGGACGCGTTCCTGCCAGTAATAGTTGGTATCCACATGAATGTTGGCTTCATTATTGCCGGCGATGCGCATCAGTCGCGACCGGCCGACGATAGTATTAAAGGCTGCCATGACCTGTTGAATGTACGGACATTGGTGTAAAAACTCCGTCGGCCGCATCGGACCCAAGACGCTATCGCTTGCCGCATCACCGCCAACGGCGACTAACGAAAGAGCCGTATTGCCTTCATAACCTTGAGGATGTGCTTTCCAGACCGATTCGGGAAACGCGTTTACTTCTTCTGCCAACCGTTCCGCATCGAAGCGAAGGGGCAACCGATAGAACTCATGATCCAACTTCATGGCAGCCGGCTCCTGTTGGGTTGCACGAAACTTCCTATGTTATGTGATACCGTTAAAGGTGAGAAAATGCGAAGGGCAGGTTAAAAATTCCGGCCCTTTTGGGGAAAATCTTCTTCTAATATGTCAATAATTTGAGTTTTGTGAAAGTCTCAACCTAGAGGAGTGGGGCAAAGTTGATGGATTTTGCTGGTTTGGAAGTGGAAAAGATGTTTCAGGACCCATTAAATTGTATAAACTGCTTCTCTTCTAAAAGAGTTGATGGCTGATTAATTCCGCCTCAGCTTTTAGATGGAATGAAAATCTTATAAGGGAAATCTTTGCCGGATCTTTTTAGATCATCACCAGAACGGTAATTTTTGATTCGCCAGGGTCTAAGCTTTTTAAAATTGAATCCACAACTCGGGCTGTTTCTTCGATTGGAAGAGATACTACTTTACAATCTATTCAGGGTTTTTATTTCCGGCGCACCAGGAAACACAGAAACCCCGAGGAGAAGTCCGCAATAGAATCCTTCCCAATTGCGGTTTCTCTTCGGGGTTTCGAAATTTGATTGGGATGTTTAAAGTATCCCAGCACCGAAGCTATTTTCCGGCCGGTTGGAATCCTGACTAACCGAGGATCGGGATTCGTGAGTGCCGGGTTGGCTAGTGTGAGCACTATGGGTGCGATAGCCTTCTTGTCGATTCGGAGTATTTAAATCCGAAACCAAGGAATTGTAACTTTCGTCGTAATCCCCTTCGTCAAATTCATCGTAGGTGCAGACATATCCGGGTTGCTGGGCTCTTTCCGTTTCTTCGCGATAGGCTTGAAGGACGGCATTTTGAATGACTTCCCGGCAGGCAGAGTTAATGGGATGAGCAATGTCGGCGTGTAACTTGGCACGGCCATCGGCATCGCGGGTGGCGCGGTCTTCGTCCAGTTTACTGCCGCAGCTATTGCAGAAGCGGGCACGGAGGTGGTTTTTGCAGCCACATCCGGGACAGCGGTCTGTCAGCTTACGGCTGGGCATGGCCACAAAGGACCCTTTGGTGCCTTCGATGATCTTTAAGTCGCGCACCACGAAGGCATCGTCAAAAGTGACCGAGCAGAAGGCTTGGAGACGCTCATTATTGTCTTCCATGAGCTTGATTCGAACTTCGGTGATAACCACAGTTGTTCTCCTTTTTCTGTCTGTGGCACAAGCAATGAAGCGGGGCAAACAGAGTGAGCGATGCCCGCCATCCGGACAGGTACACCCCATCCTTATCAACACGAACGAACTAGGAAAACCTGTGACCCCGGAATCACATCCGGGGCCTTTCGGAGACCCTGGGCGATTTTCTTGGCCTCCGAAATATTTCGGCAAAGGGCAAATAACGTCGTACCACTCCCGCTTAACAATTGCCCTGCCGGTTTGTATCGCTGCAAGCATTCCAGTTGGCTTGGCAATTGCGGGCTCAGCTTCCAAGCTGCCGGTTGCAGGCGGTTATGGAGCTCACTGCCAACCTTCTCAATATCTCCCTTTTGCAATGCTTCTTGAAAAAGCCACTCATCTACAGGTTTTTCCGGCAATTCGAGAGCACCATAAACTTCTGGGGTATTCAATCCAAATGGTGGGCATAACAGCACCAACCACAAGGTATTTCCCAAGGCCAGCGGGGTGACAATTTCACCTCTTCCGGTGCACCAAGCAGCCGGGGGGTTGAAAAAGAAAGCGACGTCACTGCCTAATTCCGCGCCTAATTGGGCCAACTCTTCGTTGCTAAGCCCCAATTTCCATATCTCATTCAAGCCGGCCAGCGTTGCCGCTGCATTGCTCGAACCGCCTGCTAAACCAGCCGCCATGGGAATGCGTTTTTCCAG
>CAZPPD010000973.1:0-2432 GCA_964588185.1 uncultured Alcaligenaceae bacterium
ACCCTACGATATCCTAGAACTGAACCTCTCGGAGAATCCCGGGGAAATTCCCCAGAAGAATGATAAGAATTCAATGCGGATTCGCCCGCCCATGGAAATGGTTCAGTTCAAAGACCGGCTGTTATATTTACTGCAACCACCCCTGGAAGATATTTTTTCCGGCCGCCAAGTGGAACTGCCCTTTAAACCCTACCCCTACCAGGTGAAAGGAATCGCCTTTTTGATGCCCCGGCATTCCGCATTAATTGCCGATGAAATGGGACTGGGCAAAACCGCCCAGGTCATCATTGCCCTCCGGCTTATGTTCCACGGCGGGATGCTCAATAATGCCCTGGTGGTTTGTCCCAAGCCGTTGGTGATTAACTGGACCCGGGAAATGAGACTATGGGCCGAGGATATTCCCTTCGAAGTGGTTACCGGGGATAACATTTCCCGCAAAGCAGCTTGGTTTCACTCCAAGGCACCGGTCAAGCTGGTGAATTACGAATTGTTGGGCCGGGATGAAGAATGGGTCCTGGATGAGAACATGAAGTTCGATGTTGTGGTTCTGGATGAGGCTCAGCGAATAAAGAACAAGGATTCGGTTACGGCGAAGGTCGTCCGAAAAATAAACCGTGTGCGGAGCTGGGCTATGAGCGGGACGCCGATTGAGAATCGCTCGGAAGACTTGGTCAATATCTTCGCTTTCGTCGCCCCCGGCCGCATTCCCCCGGAAACTCCTGCCGGCATGCTGCCGCAATTAACCAGCGACTCTATTATTCGCCGGGTCAAAGAGGACGTCGCGACCGACATGCCGCCAAGGGTTTACCGGGATTCTTTCCTGGAACTGAATCCAGCTCAGCGGGATACCTACAACATGGCGGAAAAAGAAGGAGTGGTGCACCTCAATGAACTGGGCGACACCATTTCCGTGCAGCATGTCTTTGAGTTGGTCATGCGGCTAAAACAGATCTGTAATTTCGACCCGCGAACCGGAGTCAGTTCCAAGCTGGACCAGTTGGTTTCCGACATGGAAGAAGTGGCCGACAATAACCGCAAGGCCATCATCTTTTCCCAATGGGTAGAACCCTTAGAAATGATCGCCCAAGCCTTGGAGCCCTTTGGCCCGTTGCTCTACCACGGGCGAATCCCGCATAAAGAACGCCAACCAATTTTGGATCTTTTCAAGTCGGATCCCGGCAAACATGTCATCCTAATGAGCTACGGAACCGGAAGCGTTGGCCTAAACCTGCAGTTTTGTAATTACGTCTTCCTATTTGACCGCTGGTGGAATCCGGCGATCGAAGATCAAGCTATCAATCGAGCCCATCGTCTCGGCCAAAAAGAATCCGTTTTTGTCACGCGTTTTATCAGCCAAAATACCATCGAAGAACGGATCGCAGAGATCTTGGACCGCAAGCGGCAATTGTTCCAAGAGCTGATTGCCATGAATGGACCTCCGCCAACCATGGGATTATCGGAAGATGAGATTTTTGGTTTGTTTGATGTGAAAGCGCGGCCGAAAAGGGCAGCGTAGCCTGGCACCTTTTTGGCAACACCCGGGAAATGAGGCGATGAAGCCAACTGACATTCTAAACGCGTGGGAAATTTGATTTGGTCGAACCAAATATCCTGATCTCCTCTTGAAAGCCTATTTGATAATCGCGTTGGATACTGTCGGGAGAAACGATTTCTACTGCAAGATCCGGTGGACCGTCCACTCGTCCTTTCTTTACCAGATGAAGCCTTTCTTTTGCCACAAAGCCAACTCATTAGCAAGTGTATATCCGGAGAGGCCATGTAGGTAACTCCCATCAATCAAGTCTGCTTTTTGGCCTTCTTTGACCAGGAAACAAAACTCAACGAAAGTCGTTGCCGGCAGAGTTTTAGAGACGGTAGACAATGGCTTCACTTAATATGCTTTCCGGAATCTGACTAGCTTGTTTATACTACCGGATTCAAGCTCGAAGGGAAAATTACACTTTGGGCCAAAATTTAGCAGGAAAAAATTATTTCGCGCAAGTTCTCTTTCCGGTTGCGTTTCCTAAAGGCAAAATGCATTTTGCACCTCTGCCGGGAACACAGAGAAGAACGACTAAACCGATTTGCCCATTTCCTCGGGAGGGAAATCCATGTCTAGGGTCCGCTTCGTTCGCTGGCTTTCGCCAAAACGTCGGGTAGTTGTCGTTTGCTTGTTGGTCTTGATGTTGGCGGGAATCACTTTATCCCAATCTTCTCCGCAAAATTCTCCCTCGCCATCATTTGAGCTGGATGCCTTTGCTTTTGTTGAGGGAGATAAATTAAATGTCCTTGTCGGAGTATCCCGCACGGGAAAGGAACTATTGGAGGGGAAACTGGTAGTCGACCAACTCACCCCGGAAGGAGGCGTTCTCCACTCCGCCGACCAAAAAATACGTCAGACCAGCAAAGCCAACTTTTATCGATTCACTCTC
>CAZPPD010000974.1:0-2431 GCA_964588185.1 uncultured Alcaligenaceae bacterium
CCAGCCGTTAAATTCCCCCATCACTGATACTTTTTCCGCACCGGGAGCCCACACTGCAAAACAAGTCCCTTTGGTTCCTTTTACTTCTACCGGATGGCCGCCGAGCTTTTCGTACTGCCGGTAGAAATTTCCCTCGTTGAACAGATAAACATCATGTTCAGTCAAGAATCCGACATCATGGTGAATGTCCGGAGCGGATGATTTGGTTTTGTTGAATTTTAATGTGCTCATTGCCATACTTTGTTTTACGGTGGCTGAATTCTCAGGAATTCAGATCAATAGATTGTGCGGTCTTTTGGGTGAAATCTGGTGAATCCAGCTATCACCAGGCTGAATTCCGGCGAATCCAGCTACTAAAATTACCTTTCCAGCAACTTCATGATTCCCATCAATGGAATCTGAACCCAATTGGGCCGGTGGTTCAACTCATAGCCTAACTCATAGATGGCTTTTTCCAGGATGAACGCTTCTAACAAGCGTTCAAACTCATCCAGGTTGTCCGGGAAGAAGGGCTGACCTTCAGCGTTATCCAAATACCCTTTCAGGAAGCTTGCCCCCACCCATTGATACCAAAATCGGGCCCAGCCTTCCGTGCTGGCAACGTCTTCGGGACGTAAATTTCCGGGAGTTCTACCTCTGCCGGTCTCATGACCAAACAACGCACTATTCGCCGCGTAGTGGAAAGAACGAATCATGCCGGCAACGTCGCGCAACGGAGAGCGCTTGATGCGGCGGTCGTTTATGGAGCGGATGGGTTCGCCCTCAAAGTCTATAATGATGAAATCACGGCCCGTGTAGAGCACCTGGCCCAAATGGAAGTCCCCGTGACACCGCGTTCGCAAACCGGTGAGTTTAGTCTCAAAAGCGGATTGGAACCGGCGCAACACTTCGGCTTCTAATCCCAACAATTTGTGAGCCTGATCGATACTTTGTTCCGGCAAAGAAGAAACCTTGCGTTTCAATAGCTGGAAACCCTTGCCCACCAGGTTGCGCATCGATTGGTAGACCGAACGTTGATACAACTTGGAAAATGGTTCGGGTTTAAAGAACGGCTCCTCTTCTTCCGATGCCAGGGCGATATGCAACTCGGAAGTTCGCTGCCCCAGCAACTCTGCCGTTTCAATGTAGTTGCCAATGGTTTCACGGGCAATGTCGGGCAGCGATAATTTGGCCAACTCAACAAGAGAATCGTCCTTTAACGGCGGTCTTTCCAATTCTTCCGCCGTCGTTACCAACTGTTCAAAATAGCTGCTTAGCTCGTCCAGGGTATATTGCCAAGCGTCACCTTCATTGGGAATGAATTTTTGCAGGATGGCGAGCACCATGGTTTCGCTGCGCCGTTTCTTTAACTCAATTGCTCCTAACACCGGAGCAATGTTGGGAAACTTACCAGTTTCCGTTAAATATCTGCCGATTTCCAATTCCGGATTGAGCCCTTCCTCCAAGCGGCGATAAATCTTCAGGATCAATTGGTTGCCGAACAAGATAGAGGTATTACTCTGTTCGCCTTTGTTGATAGAGGGATGCAACGGGCCATCGGTTTCGTCAATGGCTTCCTGTAACCCTTTAAACGCCATCGACACCATGGCATACTTATCTGTCAAGCCGTCAATGGGCTCGCTTGCTCGAATGGATTCGAGGATCATGGAACAGAACTTTTGTTCCGTGAAGGCATCGTAGATGACGCCTTCATCCGGTCCGGTTTGAACTTTGGCAATGACAGCATGGGGGAGTTCTTCCAAGAGCAGTTCCCGTTTGTCGCCCTCGGCATAAGTCAAGGCCATCACATAAATTTCCGGGGAACCTTCGCTAAATTCAGCCTGCACCAGCAAAATGAACGCTTTGGTATCCCCGAATGGGAGGGGAATGGATTCCTTGATGGATACTCCCTTTAACCCTTTTGCTTTTCCGCCAAACCAGCGCCGTTGTTTCAGATATGAGGGCAGGATCTTTTCCAGTTTGGATTTGTGCGTATTGGCTTCCAGGAGATCTTCCCAACTTCCCGTGGATATCAGTTGTTTGAAATCTTCACTCATCACCCCGCCCAGATCCCATTGTTCATGGAAAGCATGCGGGTCCAAGGCAAACCAGTAGAAACTATGCGGGGACAAGGTCAATAAATAAGGAAGCTTGCCGATGGGGGGAAAAGGATTGCGGCCAAAGAGTTCCACCGGAACGTAGCCCTGAAATTCCGACAGATCCAGCTCAACATATTGGACGAAACGCGAAAGATTGGCGACCACCATGATGCATTCATCTTCATAGCGGCGAAGGAACGCCAGGATTTTCCGGTTCTCCGGATGTAAAAACTGAAGGGTGCCCCGACCAAATGCCTTGAATTGCTTTCGCAAGGAAATCAGCCGCTTCATCCACCATAAAAGGGAGTTAGGATTGTTTTGCTGGGCTTCCACTTTGATGGCTTCATAGTGAT
>CAZPPD010000975.1:0-2415 GCA_964588185.1 uncultured Alcaligenaceae bacterium
CGATACACTACTCGCCAAATGCGGCCGTGGTCGCGGTCTCTTCCCGGATGGGTCTAGGGAACCTCATAGTGACCAAAGATACGGTTGTAAAAATCCGCAAGGTAGACCGCTCCATCGGGACCAAGCTTAATATCGACGGGCCGGAACCAGCGGTCGGAGCATTTCACCAGGTCCTCCTCTTCCTTGGCGATGTAGGTGGAGCCATGTTTTACAAGGCTGTCGCGGTTGACGCGATTGGTCAGAACATTGCCGATAAAGATGTTGTCCTGAAAAGGCTGCGGAAATTGCTTTGCGGCGTAGTAGGTGATGCCGCACAATGCCGTGGAGCCATGGGTATGCCTGCACATTTCCGGAGCAAAGCCAAGGCCATCGTGCGGTTTGCCGAAACTGGGATAATATCCGCCTTTCAGCAGTTGGTAGATAGGCTTGGTATGACAATCCGTCGAGAATAGATTTCCCAGCGGGTCAAATGTCAAGCCAAAGGGATTAACCTGGCCGTGGGTGAAGTATTGCACCTTGGTCCCATCGGGTTTGAAGCGATAGGTATTGCCGGATTGCATGGTTATCTGTGAACCATCAGTTCCCTTTACCGTGGAGGTATTGGAGAATCCATGGCAGGCGTAAACCCAGCCTTCAAAGCCAAGTTGAAATTCACCGGTCATCCCGTGGGTGTCCCGGTGGCCATAAGTCTGGAGAAGAGGCTTACGAATGTCGGCTTTGCTGTCTCCGTCTGTGTCCTCCATGTACCAGATATTGGGAATGCTGTAGATGATGGCTTTATTCCCTCTCCCTAATGGCAATACGCCAATGGGAATGTTCAAGTCATCCGCAAAGGTTGTAATCTTTCGGGCGCGACCATCCGGACCGAAATCCTCCAGGATCTTCACGGTGTCCTTCGTCTTATTTTTCTTGCTGGGAAAAGGATATTCACTCGACATCGTAACCCACAATCTTCCCCTGGCGTCGAAGGCAATATTGATGGGATTCTTGATGTCTGGTTCGGCTGCGATCAATTGGATTTCAAATCCTTCGGGCAGGGTGAACTTTTTTTGCTGTTCCAGCGGTTTCATTGGGTCAGCTTCCACTACATGAGGAGATGGCTTCCATCTTGGTTCCTGTGCCGTTGCCGAAGAGAAGAGGCTGGAAATCAGTAAAAATAAGAAGGGCAATTTTCGAAGCATGAAAATACCTTTGTGAACAAAACCATATGAATTGTAGTTAGTGCGATTTTGTAGGCCGGGTCTCCTGGCCCAACCGGATTCAATTCCCATCCCGCCTTCGTTTCAGTGCATCCTTGCAGTAGGAATACAAATTCAAATCAATCAATTCCGCTTCAACCTCATTGAGATCTTCCGTATTCAGGGAACGGGCTACTTCATCCAACAGAAGGTCGGTGAATTTATCCCGGGCTCGGTGCACGAGTTGCCGGATACCTGCGGCCGTGAATTTCTTGTTGAGACTTGCACTGAGACATTCCGCCATTTCCGCCGAAGATTGATTGGGATTTTGTGTTCGCTGTTTTAGAACGGAGAAATAAATTTGCCCCGTTTGCTGCTCATGTTCAGACAGCGCATCCCAAGCCTGGTTCAGCATTTCCTCACCCCAACCGGCGACAAAGGTCTTTTCATCCTCGACGTTGCCGGCTTCAATCTCCGCGGAGATAGCAGCGGGCTCGCGTTGTTGCCGCCGGTGATGTTCCCGAACCAAATTAAACAAGCAAGCTTTCACATAATCCCGGAAACGGCCGCGTTCGGGGTTGGCCTTATGAAACTTACCTTCTACAAATCGAGTGGCAAATTCCTGGGCCAAGTCATCAGCCACATTAGGATCTTTGACAATATGAACCAAATAACCGTAGATGGGCCGGCAATAGCGAACCAGAAGCTTCTGCTGGGCTGCCGTCGCCCCGGTTTCCTGCCGTTGGGCTTGGAACAACATGGACCACACGGTTGAGATCTGGCTCAAATGTTCATCCACCGGGTCACTCCTTCACGGCAAAAAGAAATAACAAGGAATTTTTTCTGTCACAAAACAAACCTTAAGGACTATTCGCTAAGGGCATATTGCCCACATGGACTCGTACCTTTATTTGGAATGAAAATATCCTAATCAAACATCCTCAGGAAGTGGGAAAAAATCGATTGGATATTTCCCCGGGCCTTAAAATTCGGGGTTGTCGCAAAATTTTCACTCAACGACTATTTTATAAGGATTGCAATAAATCCCCTCAACTTTCGTTGTGGAGAGACCGAATGACTTCGCAGTGGAAAATCCTGTTCAGCATATTGGCTTCTCAGCGAGCCCTTTGGGATAGAGACCAACTTCGGCAACTGGGTCACGAACTGGAGAATAAGCCGGATCTTTCTCTTCCGGATTTTGCGGTAGACGTGGGTTGGCTTACTCCCTCACAAAGAG
>CAZPPD010000976.1:0-2413 GCA_964588185.1 uncultured Alcaligenaceae bacterium
AAAAGTCCCACCAGCAGCCCGAGAGAAACCCCAGCGAAGGCACAATGAGCTAAAGCATCGCTAAAGAATGCCATGCGATTGCCGATTACCAGGGAACCGACTGCCCCGCAAACCAGACCAATCAACAAGATGGCGAACAATCCTCGGACATTCCAGTCATAAGACCAAAGCGTGCCGGTAGGGGCCAAGTCGCAGAAGGTTAGAACTAACCAGTCCCAGAAATTATCCAGGGGTTTGAAGATAGTGTCGAACATGAAGGGAACTTATGAATAGTCCAGACCATTTACTAGACAGCAGTAGTTGGCTCGAAAACCAATTTACCCAAGAAATCAAACATCATTTCCACTGATCGATACGCTTCCTCTTCCGAAATCACCAATGGAGGAGCAATCCGGACCACCTTGCCGGCAAGAGGTCCCAACAAGTGAATGCCTTCCTCACCATTTCCCTGGTAGCAAGCCAAAACGGCATAATTGGCCCATTCACTTGCAGTTTTGCCGTGATTGTCATTGAATTCCACGCCCCAAACCATGCCGCCTTTTTCGCCGCGAATGTTGGCAACAAGGGGCAACTCCTGCAAGCGAACCAAGCCTTCTTCGATGATCGCTGATACTTTGCGACAATGGCCAAGAATATCTCGTTCGGAAAACTCAGCCAAAGTGGCCAACACTGCAGCGCAGCACATGGGGTTTGCACTCCAAGTATCGGAGCCTTCGCCATATGCCAAAGAATCCCACAAATCAGCTCGCCCAACCGCTGCGGCGACAGGAACCCCATTGCCCAGGCCTTTGCCCAGGACTACTATATCCGGTTCAATCCCGTAGGTTTCGTAGGCAAACAAGTTACCGGTGCGGCCGAAGTTGGCTTGGACTTCGTCGAGGATGAAAACCAAATCGTTGTCTCGGCAGAATTGTTGAAGGGCTTGGAGGTATTCTATCTGCGGATGGTAAGAGCCGCCGCCGCCGAGATAGGGTTCTGTGATCAAGGCAGTCAGCTTCCTACCGAACTGATGCTTCAAGGCTTCCAGTTCTTGCAAATAAGAAGACAAATCCAGCGAACATTCCCGAAGCTCAATGTTGCGGCACTCTTCCATAGGAAAGCTAATGAACCGAACGCGGGGGTCGCGGTCATGGTCGCATTCGGTCCCAGTTACCGCTCCGGCCAAGCCTTTCTTGCCATGAAAACCATGTCGCGTGGCAATAATCATTTCCCGGGTATGATCGCGAGCCAGGGATGCCCACAAGGCTTTCTGAATAGCCTCGGAACCGGATGCGGCCCACATGACTTTTTCCATGCGGCGACCCCCGGGGCGACTTTGCATTAACTCCACCAGCCGCGAAGTGGCATCCATCTCTATCGTGGTCACGGCGTTGTAAGCGGTAAGCGGTTGGGCGGGGAAAAACTCATCCTGCTCATCGCCGTCCATGGAATTGTTGTTGGAATAGGGCAGGGCAGTCCAACCCAGGTAGTCGAGAAATCGCTTCGTCCAACGAACGGGATTATGGCCGAGGTTTGCTACCAGAACTCCGGAAGTGAAGTCGTACAGTTTGCGTCCTTCGGGAGTCCAATGATAAATACCGGCACTGCGAGCGAGGACCGCTTGGGTCGGGGTATAAGTGCGCAGCGATTTAGGTTCCAACCGGGAAAGCATGTCCCGCTGTTGGTTGGAGGATTCCTCTTGGTGGTGGTGGATGGGGGTGGTCATGGATGATTATGGTTTGAAATTATTTGGAGGTAAGTAGGTGGAACCATTTCTACCAGCCAAACGCCATTCGTTGAACAGAAAAAATCAAAACCACTTTGAGCCATTTTTTCTGCCGCAATCTCAAAGATGACTGGTCTTCCATGCCTCCTGCCAACTCTGATCGCCGTTTCCGTGTCGGCAGATAGGTGAACATGGTGGCGTTGCATTTTTTGTAATCCCCGTTCCAAAATGGAGGCAGCCGATTTCTCTCCAGTTCCATGATACAGGATTTCCGGCGGGGGGAGGGATTCCAGTTGCAAATCCACCGCAACAGTGTGGCCTTGGTTGGCGCGGATCTTTGTTTGGTCTTCATTCAGCGAAAAACGTTGTTTGTCGCTCTTGGCAATAACCTCAAAAATTTCCTCCCGCGTAACGAAAAAGTTTCTCCGTTCCAGGGCAAGCATAAGGTCGTCCAAAAGAACCCAACCGCCAGGTTCCAATAACAGTCCTAAATCCTTAGGCTGGTGGCGGAGATGTTTGCTGAGATACTTGCTGATTTTTACTTGGCGAATGGAGTCCATTTGGAATTCCTGGAAATTTGCTCTATCCTCAACCCTATTTCCAAATGGGGAAAGGAGATTGAATAGTTACATGTTATCTCTCAGAACAGCACGTGCTTTAGCTTGGAGAATAGCTATTAATTCATCGGCATCAATATAGCCTTCTTAT
>CAZPPD010000977.1:0-1019 GCA_964588185.1 uncultured Alcaligenaceae bacterium
GAGACGGTAATCGAGTTTAATTCACGGTTGGCCCAGGAATCGGAAGGGAAAAAGTTGGATCCGGCTTTGATTGGTCCCGGGGTGAAGTCTGCCTTATCGGATCGGAATAAGGCCCTCTATTTTCTGGCCGAAGAAGAAGGCAAGACCTTGGGGCAGATCATGATTACCTACGAGTGGAGTGATTGGCGGAACGGTTGGATCTGGTGGATCCAGAGTGTCTATGTCCGAGCCGAGGCACGTCGGCGAGGGGTGTTCCGGTCGTTGTTTAAACATGTTGCTGCCGAAGCGCAAAAGGACCCGGCGGTGGTTGCTTTGCGGTTATATGTGGATGAGGATAATGACAATGCTCAGGAGACCTATCGCCGATTGGGGATGAACAAGACGACCTATTTTGTGATGGAGATGTATCCGCTGAGTTAGGATCAATCGGATGGACTCTATTCCCTTTTCCACCGTTTCCACTTACTCCGAGTGATCTTCTCCACCAATTCGATCCCCGGTTTGGCCTCGAAGAGGATTCGCAATCCCTTCTGAGTGACAATTTCCGTGGTAATGTCGAACTTCTTGAGAGCCGGAAACCTACCAAACGCCTTCATGGTCTCTTCGGACACCAGCGTGGTTCCTTTAAAATCCCTTCCTTTCTGCAGGCTGATGCTTTCCAGGTTTTTTAACTGCATAAGAGGTTGAACATCGCTTGCAGAAACCTTGTGGCACAGGGACAAACGGATTTTCTTGAGCTTCTTCAACTTTGCCAGCGTTGCCATTGCCTCCGAAGCTCAATGTGATCCCCTAATCCTAAATAAACCGATTCCAAATCCGGCAAGGTGGCCACAGCCTTGACGCCCGTCATCGTAATGGGTTTTCGCGACCAGTAGGTATAGCCGGGTTCCAAGATCTTCAGGGTTTTGATCTTGGCTAGTTGAAGCATTTGGGCATCATCGCGGCTGGAGCCGTTAAGGCGAATGTGTTCCAATTTTGGACAATTTATCACGTGACCAATCTTAACTTCGTCCATGCGG
>CAZPPD010000977.1:1029-2413 GCA_964588185.1 uncultured Alcaligenaceae bacterium
GTTCCTTGAGATGGGGCAATTCGGCGAAGTAGGCGTAGGACTCATCCCGAAATTGACTGGTCTGAAATCCGTCAGTGGCAAAGGAATATAGCTTCGGCATTGACTTCAGGTGTAGAATTCCTTTGCCGGTAACGGTCCGAGAGAAAAAGTGAAGTTCTTCCAGCCATTCGATCCGGGCAATGAAACGCAATGCCTCGTCAGTGATTTGCGGGTGGTGTTCTTCGGGGATGCGATAGTTGGTGCGAACCCGTAGGTGTTTCAGCTTCTTGAGTCCGGTTAGAATCTGTAGTTCCGAATCCCGGATATGGTGGACATCGGCCAACTGCAACGTCTCCAGATCCGGCATTGACTTTACGATCCATTCCAGGTCTTTCTTCGTGATCGGGCTTACCTGGTAGACCTTGCCATCGGGGCCTTTCCAGTCCTGAATTCCACGAAAGGAAGCGTAATGAAAAATGCCTCTCCGGTGAGCGACCCTGCCGCCAAGTTTTTTAGCCTGCTCAATGACTTTTTGGATCTCGGGCTTAGGTGCTGCGAGGGTTTTGTCGGGGAGAATTATTGCCAATAAAAGGATGAAGCATCGACTGAGTTTCATTTGGCGGATTCCCAAGCAAAAAGGGATTTTGGATGTCTATTTCCTGCTCCCTAAATTTAAGTGCTCCAGAATTGTTTGCAACCAATTTCTAACTAAAGCTCTCTCAATAGGGCCGGTGTTTCGCTGTTTTATTCGACCTTATGGAAATTTCCGAAAATTAGTAAGTTAATTTCATGTGATTTTGAGTAATCCACCCTTGATGAAATTTTCCACCTAGATCTTCTGAAAAAGTCTGGGGAGCTACTCCCCTGAGAATATTTACCAGAAATAATCATGTCTCATTTTGAAGACCTAATCATTACTGCTATCTCCAAAAAAGGCTACAACCCGGTTAAGCCCAAGGTCCTGGCTAAGAAACTGGGGGTTCCTCAACCTCAGTACAAAGATTTTCGCCGCACATTGAAAGAGTTGCAGAAAAAAGGGCGATTGGAATTTGGAAAGAATCATACTGTTCGCCAACTGCAACCGCATGGAACCGTGAGCGGGATTTTTCAGAAAGCCGCCGGTGGCTTCGGTTTTGTGCGGCCCCATGGAGTTGGGAAGAATGGCTCCGATATCTACATCCCCGACAGTTCCTGCCAGGATGCTTCCACCGGAGACGAAGTTCTCGTCCGCATCCGCAAGAAACCCAAGCGGCCCGATGCCAAACCCACCGGGGAAGTCCTGCAAATTCTGGAGCGGGCGACGCGGGCTTTTGTGGGAACCTATTTCGAGCGTGAAGGGAAAGCTTACGTCCGGGTAGACGGGACGGTTTTCAGCCACAGTATTTACGTGGGAGACCCGGGAGGC
>CAZPPD010000978.1:0-2410 GCA_964588185.1 uncultured Alcaligenaceae bacterium
ACACTTGGAAGACCCCATCATGGCGGCCATCGAACAGCCGGTGGGGATAACGCATATGGCCGGCTTCGGTATTGACTTGGCGACCACCGTCTTTTTTGTCCTCTTTATGCGAGCAGTTGGGATTTGCTTTGACAATCGAATGCTATCCTCCATGGCAGAGTTCTACTTGGTGATCTCGGGAATTCTGATTGGGGTGACGGTGTACCTGTTCATTTCCGGACAAGCAGAAAAAGCACCGCCCATGTTTTTACTGGGCATCGGTGTAGGATGGTTGGCCATAATCATTTGGTATGTGGTCATGATCTTCTGTACCAAGTCGGTGATTGAAAATAAGATGGCCCAGCTGAAATCACCATTGGATTTAGAGCCGGATTTTTGAGACGGAGTGAAAGCAGAATACGGGATTCAACAAAGCCCATGGGTTTTTGCCTGTGGGCTTTTGCTTTATTTCTGGCATTGTTGTTTCTTGATATTGCATTGTTGTTTCTTTCGCATTTCCGCAACTTGGCGGCAAAACTCTTCCAGTTCTTCCAACGTCGGTTGCCGGGGTGCTTGGGCGGGTGCTTGTGGCTGGGGAACAATGGCGTAGCGGTGTTGCGCCTGGGGTACAGCCATAGGCCTTTGCACCGGCACCATGACCTGCTGAGGGCTTTGTGCCGGCACCATTGCCTGGCCCTGAACCGGCACCATCGCTTGACCCTGCACCGGAACAAGTGCCTGGCCCTGAACCGGAACTACCGCTTGACCTTGGACCGGAACCCGAGCCATCTGCGGAGCGGCCATCGCAGGTTGAGGAGCGGCCATCACTGGTTGTTGGGCCGCAATCACCGGTTGTTGGGCCGCCATCATCATGGGCACTGCAGGTGCTGTGGGAACGGCGATGAGTTTAGGAATCGGAATCGGGATTCGCAAAAAATCAAAGGTGAGTCCCAGCCTGGCACCTTGGGTTACATTCTGGAAGAATCCCGGAGCCGCTTGAGGCTGATACATCGGAGCCGCTTGTGTCGGGGCCATCATCATTTGTTGAGGCATGGCATGCGGTGGAGCCGGTGGGCACTGCTGTTGGGACTCGACCACTATTTTTTGCGGCGGCAGTTTTACATGAATCGTTTTCGGTTGTCTAAATTTCACTTCCGGTTTTGGCGGGGGACAAGGCTTCGCGTGTGATGACGGCGGTAAGGATTGCGCTTTTGGCCGATGGATTTTAATTGGAGTTGGAATTATATTTTCCGCCTGATGTTTTGGTTCCTTCGGTTCCGGGCAAGGGTAACATTCTTCAATAATCTCGCATTCTTTCGGACAAGGGACACACGCAGAACGGTGGCGTAAGCATTGGCAACCCGAAAGGATTGTCGCTACCAAAAGAAGCAAGCTAATTCGCCACATGATTGACCTTTCCGGACCTGGAATCGCCTAGATGGTTTCATAGTGGTTTATCGACAGAACAATCCGAATCATCCATCAAATCTGCAGAATCCTAATTGTTTCCAGGACCTCAATAAGCCAATTGGGTAAGGATGGGAATCTCAACCCGGGATTCCTTGGGACGATGCCAAAAAAAGGATAGAATAACTCGGATACAAGCACCTCCTTCAAATTAGTGAAGAGATAGAATTATTTATGATTGAACAATTTGAGATTCGGAACTACCGTTCGTGCATTCATACGAATATAAAATTTCAACCTGACCTATCTGTACTAATTGGGCCTAACGGAAGCGGCAAGACAAATATTCTCCATGCAATACTTTTGCTCAAAAAACTAATAGCAATACACGCACCTTCTGAATTGAAACCAAAGTTATTGGACCAAACAAATATAAAGGCTGTTTTTAAAATAAGAGGTAAAGAAGCTACCCTTTCTTCAAAAATGCAACTTGATACTAATGAAAGCAATAATGACGTGATAATTGGATGTGCGGAATCTTGGTCCTCAAGTGCGTTTAAGGGTGTACGGATAAACCTTCCCGTTACATTAGCACTGGCAAAAAATTTTGGCCGCTTTGTATTTGACAAAGAAAAGGTCGCTGCAGGATTTTTAGAATTGCTTGATAATGTGTCGGAATTTGCTTCAAACATCAAATACTATAGTGCTACCCAATTCACCAACCCTTCCAAATGTCCCGTTTCTATTGAAATAGAAGCAGGTGGGTATGTGGTAAGCGGCAAGAGTTTCAAAGGTCATGGAAAATTCATTTTTGACTTGTATTCCACATCACGGGCCAAAAACTCAAATTATGGTGAATTTTTGGAAGTGATCGGCCCTGAGGGAATTGGTCTAATTTCCGATATTGAATTTGAAGAAATTCCAACTTCTTCAGTGGATTACTCGGTCCAATCAGGAGGTAAGGTCCAAAAGAAAAAACGAAAAAAAAGAATAATAGTGCCGAGATTTACTATAGCACAAAATT
>CAZPPD010000979.1:0-2410 GCA_964588185.1 uncultured Alcaligenaceae bacterium
AGAGGGAAAAAGATCGCCCCCGGAAACCAGCCCAGACTGTTGATCCAAATTTGATGGACCGGTAAGCGGACTAAGATTTTGCGGCACTGTTCGAGTTGATCCCCGGGAATGTCCTCAAATTTTCCGGCCAGCATTTTGGGATGGAGCTTCTTGATCGGCCAGACAATCACAAACCAGAGCGCAAGGCAGCCGGGATAGGCCAGCACGTTATAAATCGGCAGGGCGACCTTTTGGAAGATTTGTTTCTGGGATGCATCCAACAGGACTTCGACAATTAGCTGGGTGTTGTAAAGTATGTTGAAGGCACTGCCCATGCCGTTGGAAACAACGGCAATGACCAAAAAAGATCCCATGGGATGCAACCGAGACCAGTTCAACAAGCGGCGGAATATCCGTTGCCGCCAATTGGGTTGGTGTGCTGGTAATTCAAACTCCCGGGATACGGGTTGCATCTCCATGGTGGTAATGAATCTTTGGTTATTAGAGGACGGAATACCGGAAATAAATACTCTGACTAATAGCTAAGTTCGAAATCCCTGATTTTTGGCTGAATTCTTGCGAAACCAGCTACCAAAAATCTCCTTCCACTCTATTTGTCTTTAAATCCCATGAAACTATTAGTGTATCCCCCCGTTTCTCCTGAACGACTGGAAAAAATCAAACAAGCCGCAGCTCCCATGACCGTCGTTCAGGCAGAAGATGAAAACCGAGCGATAAAAGAAGTGGCCGATGCTGACGGTATGTTTGGTTACCTTACCAAACCGATGCTGCAAGCAGCAAAAAAGTTGCAATGGACGCAGTCGCCAACGGCCAGTATGGAAAAGTATTTGTATCCGGAATTGGTTGAATCTCCGGTCAAGGTCTCCAACATGCGTGGACTGTTTGGAGATGTGATAGCCGACCATGTGTTTGGGTTCATCCTTTGCTTTGCCAAAAATTTCCACATTTACCTCCGCCAACAAATGCGAAGCTACTGGCACATGCTGGGACGGGAACCGCAGGAACTGCCCGGCTATGGCGGACCGGGAGAAGTGCACCCATCCGACCGCGAAGCCATCACTTTAGCAGATTGTACGCTAGGAGTTGTGGGACTCGGCGGTATCGGAGCGGAAGTGGCCCGGCGTGGATTGAGTTTTCACATGAATGTAATGGGAGTTGATCCCAAAGCTCCCTCGGCACCGGAGGGAGTTACTTTGCTTCGGCCCGACAAGCTGGATGAGATGTTGGGGCAGAGTGATTTCGTTGTTATCTCTGCACCGCACACACCGGAAACCAACAAACTCTTCAATCGCCAACGCATTCAACAATTGAAGAAATCCGCTTACCTCATCAATATCGGCCGGGGAGTGATCGTTGACTTGGCGGATTTAACAGCGGCCTTGCAGGCCAAGGAAATTGCCGGTGCCGGGTTGGATGTCTTCGAGATTGAACCTCTGCCAGCTGATCACCCTTTGTGGCAGATGGAAAATGTAATTATCACTCCCCATTGTGCGGCTGCATCGGTGAGGGTGCCGGAGCGTCATGAAGCCACCTTGTTGGATAACCTGCGGAGGTTTGCCAATGGAGAACCGGTGTTAAATGTGGTCGACAAAACGAAATGGTTTTAAGCGAATTCCGTGTCCGAATATTGAAGTTCTGGTTCTTGTTCCAAAGATGGTTTGGTATTGACCGAGAAGCCAGCCCCTTGGGCGAACTGGGCGTAGCAATCCGTGAACAACATCAAGATCACCGTTAATAAGACAATGCAGCCGACTTTCACCCGGGATAGCGCTCCTCGTTTTAACCAAGTTTCCGCCAAGTGAAAGGCTTCCGCAGATACCTCCGGTAATCCCATCCCCGTTTCATACTCGATCCCGGCATCGACCGTTTGCTTGGTTAGATCTTTCGTCACGGCTGCTTGGGCTCGGCCGGCCAATAACCCCAGAAGCAACACCGCTCCCTTGCGCCCCAGCCTTTTCCGCAACATGTCCCGGGCACGCGAGAGGCGAATTTTGATTGTCCCCGTGGGGCAACGCATTTGCCGGGCCGCTTCTTCGTTGGTCCAGCCTTGTAAATAACACAGCAGAATCGGAATGCGATATTTTTCCGGAAGCTTTTGAATCTCCTCATCCAACATTGAACTGTCTTTGGCTTGGGCGGGGCCGGCGAGATCCAACTTCGTGTGCAAGCGGCCCACTTTGGAATGTTGTTTGGCTTTTCGCGATCGAGCCCGCAAGGCGATGCGGTAAGCAACCTTATATAACCAAGAGGACAACGATTGCTGTCTTTGAATGGAACCGGCTTTCCGGGACAGAATCAAGAAAGTGGCTTGAAAGGCATCTTCGGAATCTTGCTTATGGAGCAGCACCCGTTGGCATACTCCTTTCACCATTGGACCAAGGCGATTGACAAGCATTTCAAAAGCGGCTTC
>CAZPPD010000980.1:0-2409 GCA_964588185.1 uncultured Alcaligenaceae bacterium
GATTCGGATTGGTCTCGAAATCGAGTGCACTTCCCGCACGCAGGAACAGTTCCGTGCCAACAATCTCAAACAAGGCGGCGTCGCTTCCCACTAGCGCCAGGTCATTGGTTCCCAGGGCATCGTCGCTAATCACAATATCAGCGACCTTGATGGCACTACTGGTGTCAGCATTTTCGCCTAATGTTGTCAACGTATTTGAGAGGTTAATTTCAGGCGGTTCATTGACATCAGAAACAGTTACGCTGATTGTTTGAGAATCAGTTCCGCCAAACCCATCGCTTACTAGGACAGTTACTTCATAGATATTATTACTATCTGTATCCGTTGGAGATTCGAAATCCGGATTAGAATTAAAGGTCAATAATCCTGTGGAGATGTCAATTGTGAAATGTGATCCATCCGCTCCTCCCGAAATGCTAAAATTGAGAGTCTGTGCTGGAAAGTCTGCGTCCGTCGCCGTAACTGTAGAAACAAAACTAGAATTTTCGGGGAGGGTAATAGCGGCAGTTCCGCCCCCGCCATCAGAGGTTATTATCGGATTGTTGTCGTTGACTGGTATTACTACTACTGAAATCACTTGACTATCAGAAAAGGTTCCGTCACTAACCTGAACGGTTACTTCGTAAGTATTGTCGGCATTTGTGTCTGCAGGGTTTTCATAGTCAGGAGGAGCAAGGAACACCAGCTGACCGGTGGAAGCATTGATATTGAAACTTGTTGCATCCAAGCCGCCAATTACGGAATAAGCCAAAGTCTGAGCAGGGAGATCGGCATCTGTTGCCACCACGGAAGTAACAGTCGTTGTATTTTCCGCTACATTGATAGTTGCTGTATCTCCACCACCATCCGAAGTAATCACCGGTTGGTTATCGTTTATTCCCGAAACACTCACCGAAATAGCCTGGGTGTCAGTTCCACCTGTACCATCACTGACTTCTACAATTACCTGATAAATGTTATCAAGATTCGAATCTGTTGGATTTTCATAATCAGGAGCAGAGAGAAAAGTTAGCTGGCCAGTGACATTTTCAATGAAAAAGTGACCACTATCCACTCCGCCAACGATTGAATAGTCGGGTGACCCACCGTCAACATCCGTTGATGTAACTGTAGTAACGAGGGTTGTGTTTTCCGTCACATTGAGGGAAGCGGTATCGCCACCTCCATTCGACGTAATTACGGGAGAGTCATTAACTGCAGTAATATTGATGGTAACACTGTTTGAACCTTCTTCCGAAGTAACGTCTCCAGAAAGTCCAGGGTCGCTTCCGCTATTCCCTTGGTCATTTACGGTGACGGTCAGGATTGTACTCGGACTTGGAGTGTCGCTAGGGTTTACATAGTTGATTGTTCCTGTACCCGAACCGGTCAAAAGGTTGTTAATCTGCCAAATTGAACCGTTAATTGTCACAGTTCCCGTCCCGTTTCCTGAAATGACTGTAATTCCCGAATTGCCTGCCGAGATAGTTAGAATACCTTCCCCTACTGTTAAAACAGCAGTAGCACCAGCACCTCCGGCATCAGCATCAGTAACTGCAAAACCTTGACCGTGTACAGCAAGAGGGACTTGTTCAGAGGCCGATAGTGGAAGCCCGGGAGCTGAAACCACAGGGGCATCGTTGATGGGTTGTCCGTTAATTGCAAAGGTAGCCGGCGAGGTTGTAGAGTTCCCGTCTGTAACTGTAAATTGAAAAATTGTACTTACTCCGTCATCATTATCTCGATAAGTAACTCGATTATTGTTTATGTCGTCCTGGCTAAACGTTTCTCCAACCCCAAGAGGTGACCCGTTAAGCCGAACACTACCACCGCTAGGCAGTGAAACCAAGGTAAAGATTATTTCAGCGGGTGAGTCATCAGGATCAATTGCTTCCAAGTGGGCAGTGGTAATGGTCCTGGTTGCTTCTTCGGGTACACTCAAAGGATTATTTGTTATCAGTACCGGCGGCTCATTGACATCGGTAACACTGATAGAAAGTGAGACAACATCGTCTGGATTGCTGCCAACGGAGCTATCATCTACCTGTACGGAAACATCGAGGTTGGGTTTGGTCTCGAAGTCGAGGGAAATCCCTGCTCGCAAGAATAACTCTGTACCGGTAATCTCAAATAAAGCCGCATCCGTTCCCGTCAACACCAGATCATTCGTCCCCATGGCATCGTCGTTTACCACAATATCGGCCACTTTGATAGCACTACTAGTGTCGGTATCTTCTGCCAACGTCGTAATGGTGTTAGCCAAAGCGACCGTGGGCGGTTCATTAACATCGGTAATGTTGACTAAAAGAGATGCTGTATCGTCGGGGGTAGTTCCCACAGCAGTATCATCCACCTGAACCGTAACGTCGAGATTCGGATTGGTCTCGAAATCGAGTGCACTTCCCGCACGCAGGAACAGTTCCGTGCCAA
>CAZPPD010000981.1:0-2401 GCA_964588185.1 uncultured Alcaligenaceae bacterium
AACGGCGAGAAAGGCGTTGGAGTATTTAGGGGATAGGATTTAGCAGATGTTTTTTTGTTTCGATAGCCGGTATTAATCATCAGCCATAAGCATGGAACAGAGTTTTATTCATCTCAATGGAATCTGCCTGTTCTACGGGAAAAAACAGGCGCTCAAGGATGTTTGCCTGGATTTACAGCCGGGCAGAATTGGTTTGCTTGGCCCGAATGGGGCCGGAAAATCGTCTCTGTTAAAGATCCTGCTCGGCTTGTTGGCTCCGTCCTCCGGTCGAGGTTCCGTCCTGGGGCATTCCATTCTTCCCGCCGCTCGATCGCCCTCTATCCTCAAAACAATCGGTCAGGCATTCTCCAAACTCGGCCATGATTTATTGGGGCCGGGAAGTGTACTTCGGCAGGCAATCGGATATATGTCCGAGGGAGATTTTCTCATCCCCGGTTTACAGGGAGCAGAGTTTGTAGCTTTGGCCGGCGAACTTTATGGAATGCCCCGCAAACAGGCCCTCCGCCGGGCCCATGAAGTGCTTACTTACCTGGGATTGGAAGATGCCCGCTATCGCCGCTTGGAGCAATACTCCACCGGAATGAAACAGCGGTTGAAATTGGCGCAAGCGTTGGTCCATGATCCGCCGGTCTTGTTGTTGGATGAGCCTACTAGCGGACTTGACCCGGAAGGCCGGGATGGAATGCTGAAATTGCTGGTTACTTTGGGCAAGGACTTTGGGAAATCTTTTTTGTTGTGCACCCATCTGTTAAACGATGTGGAGCGAGTCTGCCATAGCGCAGTGATATTGCATCACGGGCAAGTGTTGCGACATGGAGTGGTTCAGGATCTCTGCCAAAAACGGAAAGATCGCTATCGCTTGCAAATTCAAGGGGACGCCAAAGGATTTCTTCACGACTTGCAGCTTGAAGGAGTGCGAATCCTCCATGACAATGGTCGCGGGGAGATCCGAACTCAAGTTCCTGCCGGTTGGGTCAACCGGGGTTTCTTTGTGTTGGCGGAAAACAATAAGGTCACCCTCCGAGGACTGCAGCAGGATGATGAGGACTTGGAAGAGATGTTTCATCGAGTTTTGGATGAGGAGTATGGTTCATAGGGGTGATAGAAAATGAAGGTCGAGTTCCTTCACTATCGCGAATGGCAGGGCCAATTTCACCATCCGGGATGGGCGGTGTGGCCTATTGCGCGGGTGTCGTTGCAGATGTTGTTTCGGCGGCGGATGTTTTGGGTTTTGTATGGTATGAGCATGCTCATCTTCCTGATGTTTTTCTTCGGCGGGTATTTGCTGGACTGGATGGTGAGCATGGTTCCATCGGGGCCGATTCAGATTGGGGAGTTCAAACCGGACCCGGAACGATTGGTTCGTGGACTACGGCGCGGAATCCAAATTCTTAACGGTAGTCACTCAACCTTTGCTTACTTCTTTCTATATCAGGGTGCCATGGTGATGGTGACCTTGGCTTTGACGGGAACTCATCTGGTTGGCCAGGATTACGTCCAGGGCTGTATTCCCTTTTACTTGTCCAAGCCGATTTCGCGATGGCATTATGTAGCGGGGAAGTGTTTGGCGGTAGCTTTTGTGGTTAGCCTGTTGACCACCGTGCCGGCTCTTGTTTTGTTTTTGCAGAATGGCCTGCAAGAATGGCAATACTTCGTGGATTGGCAATATTTTGAAAAGACCGGCAATGGGCAGGGGCCAGCCGGGCTTCCCTTGTTATTGGGCATTCTCGGCTATGGTTTGCTGCTGTCCTTCGTTCTCAGTCTGATGCTGGTAGCAGTAGCAAGTTGGGCGCGGCGAACCATGCCGCTGGTTTTTGTGTGGACGACCATTTTTTTATTTTTTCGCCAGGTCTCGCGGATCTTAGTCAATCGCTTGGGTTATCCGGAACAATGGCGGCTTTTGGATCAGTGGAATAACTTGCGATTGTTGGGGTGTAGAATTCTGCAGATTCCTTTCGACAAAATAACCCCAAAGCCGCAACCGTCGATCTGGGAAGCATCCTTGGTTTTAGCTTTGGCTTGTTTGGTTTGTATAATTCTTTTGAATCTTCGCACCCGGGCAGTGGAAGTGGTGAAATGACAACAAAAATGCATAACTTGGAAGTGCAAACTCCTCAGGTATCCCTTTCTAGGCAGAAGGTCCCCACTACTTCTCAGGTAAGAACACCAGATCTTTGGTTTAACCGTGTGTCGAAATGGTATGGCCCGGTGATCGGGGTGAATCAGGTCAGCTTGCGACTCCATCCGGGGATAACCGGATTGGTAGGTGCCAACGGAGCCGGCAAAAGTACCCTTATGCGGTTGGCGTCAGGCATGATTCGCCCGGATATTGGAGAAGTTCAAATTTGTGGGCGAGAAGCCTGGTCACCCGAAGCCCGGGCTCTTTTAGGCTATTGCCCGG
>CAZPPD010000982.1:0-2397 GCA_964588185.1 uncultured Alcaligenaceae bacterium
ACCAACCACCTATTCCCTTAACCCAACGAGTTAACCAAGCAGAAATTTTTAAGACCGGCATCAAAGCGATCGATGTCCTGGCACCTCTGGAACGAGGCGGAAAAGCCGGGCTATTTGGAGGTGCTGGTGTTGGCAAAACCGTTTTAATTATGGAGATGATTCACAATGTTGTAGGGGGGCATGAAGGAGTGGGGCTTTTTTGCGGCATTGGAGAACGCTGCCGCGAAGGTGAGGAGTTGTATCGGGAACTGAAAGAAGCAGGTGTCTTGGAAAAAACCGTCCTGGTTTTTGGTCAAATGAACGAATCCCCGGGAGCACGATTCCGCACCGGGCATGCCGCTCTAACTATCGCCGAATATTTTCGGGACGAAGCTCGCCAGGATGTGCTGTTGCTGATCGATAACGTATTTCGCTTTATCCAGGCAGGTTCCGAAGTTTCAGGGCTGATGGGAAATTTACCCTCCCGGCTCGGTTACCAGCCCACATTAGGAACTGAGCTGGCAGAACTACAAGAACGCATTTGCAGCACCTCTGCCGGGTCGATCACTTCGGTCCAAGCGGTGTATGTGCCGGCAGATGACTTCACCGACCCGGCTGCAGTCCACACCTTCGGCCACCTATCTGCTTCCATTGTTCTTTCCCGGAAGCGAGCCAGTGAGGGGTTGTACCCACCTGTTGACCCTTTGCAATCCGGGTCTAAAATGTTGGTCCCTCATATTGTAGGAGACCGCCACTACCACATCGCCCAGGAAATCCGCAAAACACTAGCCACCTACGAGGATCTCAAAGACATCATCGCCATGTTAGGATTGGAGGAACTTTCCCGCGAAGACCGCAAGACGGTATTCCGTGCACGAAGGTTGGAGCGTTTCTTGACTCAACCGTTCTCTGTAACCGAACAATTTACCGGAAAACAAGGACGAATGGTGAACCTTGAAGATGCTCTTCGAGGCTGCGAACGCATACTAATTGATGAATTTGCCGACTATTCGGAACGTTCTCTCTATATGATCGGATCGATTGAAGAAGTGCAGAAATGATCAAACTGAAAATACTGCTCCCCTCAAAAGTTTTCTTGGAGGAGGCAGTCAAAAAAGTGGTCGCAGAAGCACAAAACGGCTCTTTTTGCCTGCTGCCAAGACACGTTGATTTTGTCGCCGCCTTGGTTCCCGGCATTCTGACCTATACCGATGCTGAAGATCGGGAGGTATTTCTGGCCGTAGATGAAGGAGTTCTAGTGAAATGCGGTCTAGAAGTATTGGTCTCAATCCGCAATGCTGTTCGGGGACCTAACCTTGGACAACTCAGGAAGACCGCGCACGAAGAGTTTGCCCGTATGGACGACCGGGAAAAGTTGGCTCGGACCGCAGCTGCTCGTTTGGAGGCTAGTCTGGTCCGCCGTTTTGTGGAGTTGGAACATGGCTAGCCAAAAACCCGATCCAGACCCCAGGCATCCTTCAGAAAAGATGTTTGAGGAGCAAATTGAAAAGAAAGAGGAGAGAAAAATAAAAGCCTGACGCGAGCAAAACAAAACCATCTGGTTTGGACTTGGCATGATGGGAATGGTCGGCTGGTCGGTTGCCATCCCTACTGTGATTGGCGTCGCCATTGGAGTTTGGATTGATAGCCTAACCACCAGCCGTTATTCGTGGACCCTAATGTGCCTGGCTCTTGGAGTAATCCTCGGCTGCTGGAACGCATGGTACTGGGTGCAACGTCAAAGCTCACAAGACTAAATTGAAACTCATGGCGGAAAAGGGGCAGGGATATATTCGCTAAGCACCCGATGGGCAGTTGCGGCAAAATGTACCTGACCCTTTTCTGCCACTCCAGATTGAGCTCCGCTCTAGACGGTAGGCAAGGAGTTATTAAATGGATTCTGATTTACTTCCATTAGGTCTTTCTTTTGGGGCAGGAATTGTATTGGGATTCCTGTACTTCGGCAGTCTCTGGCTGACCGTTCGCCGATTACCAACTTTGAGACAACCTGCTCTATTTTGGCTGGGAAGTTTTTTTGTTCGAACTTCTTTGCTGCTTTTTGGGATCTTCCTAGTCGGTGCCGGCCACTGGGAACGGATGGCGGTCTGCCTGTTTGCAATTATTTTGATCCGCATTTTGCTCACCAACATCAGTCGCTTCGAGCAACCTGCTGTCAAGAAACCGTGAGGAAGACATGGACAATCCGGATCACATGGTTTTCTTGCGCTGGGGATTCTTCAGTCTGAATGCTACCCTGGTTTATACCTGGCTGGTAATGGCATTATTGGTAGGTGCAGGGTGGGCTATTACCAGCAGGCTTTCCTCCGGACCCGCCCTATCTCGCTGGCAGAATTTGCTGGAGTTGATCGTCTCCGGTATACGTGAACATATTCCTTCGGTCAGCAACCAGCAACCTGC
>CAZPPD010000983.1:0-2395 GCA_964588185.1 uncultured Alcaligenaceae bacterium
GCCTCTACCTTAGCGACCCCGACACTCGCCAACAAGAGTTGGTCCTGAATATTCCCAACTACGCAGAGTTTGATGCGGTTCCGGTTGGAGTAAAACGCCCCCGGCCGAAGCGATTGCCGAACCGGCAAGGAGGAATGGAAGGGGGAACCACACGCTTCCTGGTCGTTGCCGGCAAATATTCCGACAATCCCAATCGTACCAAAGCACTCGAGGAAGCCCGCTTTTTCCGAGTAATTGAAGCGGAATACACGGGGGTAACCACCAGCAGCCACACCAACCTGGAAACCCGAATCTTAGGCGTTGTGCCGATTCACCAGGATGGGTCCGCCTATTTTGAAGCCCCAGCCGACACACCCATTTTCCTGGATCCACTGGATGCCGCCGGGAATCGGCTGCTCATGGAATGGAATTACCCGAACACATCGGTTGAGGCCGGGACGCATTATCCGGCAACCCAAATGGCCTACATGGTTGGCCGGGCAGGGGAAACGCGATCCTGTTATGGATGTCATGCCACGCAAACCGAGGTGGTCGACAATCGAACCCTGTCGGCTTTGAAATATTCACCGGTACAGGTTTCACGCCAATCAAGGGATCTGCAATATCGCCGCAACGAACCCAATGCGTATCGCCGCCAAGCTCGCATTGGCGATGCAAAGGTTTACCTTCCGTGGCTCAGGAGTAAAGATCCGGAACGGCGGGCGCGGGCGTGCGAAATGCTTATGTATCTGGAGGATGAAGTGGGACAGGAGGTGAAGACGGTTGCCGGTTTGCTTGAAGATGAAAACGCGAAGGTGCGTCGTTCGGCAGCGTTGGCTTTGACGCGATTAGCAACCATTGAGCAAAAAACGGCATTGGAAAAGGCGCTGCAGGATTCCGATTGGCAAGTGCGGTTTTCCGCAAAAGCTGCCCTGGATGGACTCCAGTTATTCCGGAATTACCAAGAGGAGCTACAAAAGCCGATTCCCGATGTCCGGGCGATTCAGGCTGCCGGCAAGCAGCGGGATCCTACGGTAGTTCAATCCCTGATCCCTTGGCTCAAAAATCACAAGTATGAGTATCATGCCGCCGAGGCAGCCATCGCCTTGGGCCGCATCGGCACGCAGGAAGCCAAAAAAGCCTTGTGGGCAGCCATGCGAACGGAGGTGCCACTTAAGAAGGTACACATCAGTCGCTACTTGCAGCGTGGACCGCGGCCCGAAGAATACGCACTCCTGCGGGGATTGCTACTCGCCAAGGCTTCTGCCCTCTTGAATGATGTCTACCTGTTGATCGCTTTGCTGCCCAACACCTTCATGGAGAAACCGCGCTTTGAAGACCGCCTGCGTTCGGAATCGCAACGGGTGCTGATGCCGCGCCTGCTGTTGGAAAGATCCGGCCTTCGCAAAAAGGCGGTGGCAATTCTCACGGATTGTTTACGCGGCAATCATCCCGAGAAAGATCCTCTCTATCAGCAAATACTCAAAGGAATCAACCTCGAGCGTCCCTTCAGCGAGCATGGCCGGCGGTTTCCGGTTGTGGCGGAGATTGGCCCTGAGGAGGCTTTGTGGCTATTGAGTTGTCTGATAGACCCCAAAGTGGACCTGAGCACACCGGAACAGCGACAATCGCTGGAACAGTTGATTGTCCCCAACCTGACATCCGAAAACCATCGGCAGCGTATTGACGGTGCGGTCCTATTAGGCCGGATTGGTTTTGGTAAGAAAACGGCCGCAATTTTAGCCCGGGAAATCGCCGAGCCCTATTCCTTCCCGGAGATCACCAGTATCGGCCAAGGCATGCCGGGAACACCGTTTCGGGATAAAGCCTACCTGATGCAAACGCTGGCTCGGCACATTAAAGATGTGAAGGCCCTCAAGCCTTTTGCCAATCCCAAAAGCATTTATCGGGATATTCGCTATGGTCTGGTACGCGGCTTGGCCCGAAGAGGAAAAACCGATGCGATTCCGTTGCTCAAGGAATCGGCAACGCAGGACCCTTTGACCCTTATTCGCCAACAAGCAAGATATGCTCTTGCGGATATACAGGATCAGTGCCGTCTGTTGGGGAAAAAGGTACCCGATGTTACTTTGCCGGATCCTCTGCCATTGGAAGCCCATTATCCGCCGCGGAAATTGGTATGGACGGATAAAAAGTTTAAGGAACTACCCCAAACATTACCCGTACCAAATGAGGCTGAGGAATATTCGGATTTCCTCAAGGACTGTTTGCGCCCTGGAAACTTCCGGAACCTCAATATGGCCCAGGCCCGCGGTGCTCAGCGGATGATGATCAAGAAGGTAGAAGAAACCCGGCTTGCCGGTAAACACCTGGCAAAAGTGCTTCCCGATAAAGCCGGTGCCACCTATTTGCAATGGTTGACTTACCCCTATCCCTACCTCAACTATCTTGCTGC
>CAZPPD010000984.1:0-2390 GCA_964588185.1 uncultured Alcaligenaceae bacterium
GGTAGTTGGATTCGGCTGATTCAGCTTGGTTGTGCGGAAAGACAGTTGGCGACATTAGTTAGCAGTGCGGTTAGCAAACGGTATTTTGGTAGCTGGATTCGCCGATTTCAGGTCGATGGAGCGGGCTGAATTTTGGCAATTCAGTTATTAATTACGGCCGATAACAAACGGTAATTTCGTTTCGCCCAGCCTTCAGAGTTTTGGCAAATTCCGCTACTATTGGCGGTTAGCAATCGGGTTTTTAGGGAAAGAAAAGGTAGTTGGATTCGCTAGGATTACGGTTCGATCGAGCCGGCTGCATTTTGGCAAATTCCGCTCCCTGGGCCGATAGCAAACGGATATTTCGGTTCCGTTTGAACATTGGCAAATTCACTACCATTGGCCTAAACAAACGGAAATTGGATTATGGACCTGACAGAATACACTCAGGAAATGGCAACCAAGGCTCGTCAGGCATCACGGGCATTGGCCACTGCCTTGGGCAAGAAGAAGAATGATTGGCTGCTTCGGACGGCGGATTCACTGGAAAATAACCAGGATAAAATCCAGCAAGCCAACAGCAAAGATATCGATCAGGCGGACCAACTTGGGTTGACTTCGGCTCAGGTGGATCGTCTGCGGTTGACCCCATCTCGGATTACCGCCATGGCGACCGGGTTGCGGCAGATCGCGCAGTTGGCAGATCCGATTGGGCGGGTGTTGGATTGCAATGTGCGTCCCAATGGGCTGCGGGTGGATAAGGTGGGCGTTCCGTTGGGGGTGATTTTCTTTATCTACGAATCCCGGCCCAATGTGACGGTAGATGCCGCCGGGCTTTGTGTCAAAAGCGGCAATGCCATTATCTTGCGCGGTGGTAAAGAAGCCCTGAATTCCAATTTGGCACTCCACCACCTGCTGCAAACCACTTTGGTGGAATGCGGGTTGCCAAAAGAATCAGTGCAGGTGGTGGAAACTCCGGATCGCGAGGCAGTCGGCCATTTCCTGAAAATGAATGAGCTGATCGACTTGGTGATTCCTCGTGGTGGGGAAGGCCTCATTCGTCGAGTAGCGGCGGAAGCGAGCATGCCGGTGCTGAAACATTATGACGGGAATTGCCATGTGTATGTGGATAAGGCGGCAGATCCGGTCATGGCGGAGAAACTTGTGGTCAACTCCAAATGCCAACGGACCGGGGTGTGCAATGCTGCCGAAAGCTTATTGATCCATTTGGAACTTGCCGAGACCTTCCTGCCGCGCATTGCCGGCCAACTGTTGGAACGCGGAGTTGAGCTTCGCGGTTGCGCGCAAACGCAAAAGCTAGTCCCGCAAGCAAAATCGGCGACTGAAGAGGATTATCGAGCGGAATACCTGGATTTAATTCTTTCCGTCAAAGTGGTTGCGGATTTGGAAGCAGCCATCGATCACATCAATCAGTATGGCTCCAAACATACCGATGCCATTGTGACTACGGATCTGGCGGCAGCAGAGCGGTTTGCCGCGGCAGTAGACTCGGCGGCAGTGATGGTGAATGCCAGCACACGATTTAATGATGGCTTTGAATTTGGCCTCGGAGCGGAAATCGGCATCAGCACCGATAAATTCCATGCCCGAGGCCCTTGTGGTTTACAAGAACTGTGCAGTTACAAATATGTCGTCCATGGCGATGGGCAGGTTAAGGAATAACTATTCGCTGCACAACTTCACCATGGCTTTGCCCATGCCATCGCCGATTAAGAAGTAGGTCTCGGCGTTGGTGTTCCAGTGATACGATTGGCCCGAAGGGGATTCTTCTCTGGGCCGGTAGTATTTTTTGGTAGGAACAAAAGCGACATTTTTTTGGAATTCTTTCATCTTGGCGACTGCGGCTTGGGCTTTCATTAGGGACAGGGCTCGAGGATGTTTTTCATTCAGGCCACTCATGCCGGTCTCGGCAATCACGAAAGGTAGATCTTTGACGCCTAATTCCTTGCGGATATCGCGGATGAAATTGGCCATGTTCTTTTGGTATTCGTCGTTAAACTTTTGATTGATGCGGTCATTCCAACCTTGGTGCCAACCAAATCCGGCGATTTCGTAGCCTTTGCCATCGTAGTCCGGGAAGTGCTTCTTCAAGTTCTTTAAAACGTCGCGGATATGAGCCAGCATCTCGCGATAGTTTCTGCCGAGAAGTTCGGGCTCTTTCTTGAGTCGTTCGTCAAATCGTTCGCCCAGGGAGTAGGGTATTTTTCCGGAGCTTGGCGGACGGAAATCAACCGCCAGTGACCTTCCGCCCCAAGAGGTTTCGATAAGGAGAACCTGATTGTCAAAATGATCTCCAACAACATGACCAAATTGGAGTTCCGGGCCAATGAGATGTTCGCGGGCACCGTAGCCTACGGTCAGATCTCCTTTGCGGTCAAAATGCCAGATCC
>CAZPPD010000985.1:0-2386 GCA_964588185.1 uncultured Alcaligenaceae bacterium
CCCCAAATTAAAAAAAGGCGAAGAGTACAAAGTCAAACCCGACCGTCGAAAACGCACCCCGGGAGTACTGAAATTCAGCTTGCTGGAAAAACTCGCCGAAACCTTACCCAACCCCGACAACCAATCGTTCAATCAAAATATAGTCAACCGGCTTTGGTTTCTTATGATGGGCAACGGTTTGGTCTATCCCCTCGACCTCCATCACAGCGACAACCCACCCTCACACCCCAAACTCCTGAGGCTATTAGCGAAGGAATTTGTCGCCCACAAGTATGATGTCAAGTGGATGCTCCGCGAGTTAGCTCTAACGAAAACCTACCAGCGCTCCAGCCGGTTACCGGGGGGAATCAAAAAGGTGGATCCCAAAGAATACCGCACCGGTTTGGAACGGAGACTTTCTCCGGAACAGCTCTTACGCAGTTTTTTAGAAGCCACCGGGGAATCAAAAGTAAAAGGCGGGACCACCTTCGACAAAGGACGTCCCCTATTCTTAAAGGCATTCTCTTACCCTCCCCGAAACCCCGAAGATAAGTTCAATCCAACTTTGAAAGCAGCTCTCTTCCTACTCAACAATGACAAGGTGCTAAGTTGGTTGGATCCAAAACCGGGCAACCTCACCGATAGGCTCCAAAAAATCAAAAGTGCTCCTCAGGTAGCCGAGGAGTTGTATTTGGCAGTTCTCTCCAGAAATCCAAGCAGGCAAGAAATCAATGTTGTTACCAGTTACCTGGAAAAGCAAAAGAGCAGGCGAAATGCCGCCATCAGAAATCTAACCTGGGCTCTGTTGGCCTCCACAGAATTCTACGTTAATCATTGATAGTGTACTTACGGAACGTTTAAGACGAATCCGCTTGAAATTTACTTTGGCCTTGTGATCCTATTTCTACAGTGTTGCGAGTTGGAATTTAGCATGAAAAACAGTTACCTTTGCAAACCTCAAGATCACCGCATCTCCCGCCGCCAATGGCTAGGCGGAGTAGCAGGAACTGCTGCGGCCGGAGCTTTTGGAGGATTGTGTCAACCCTTGCTTGCAGACCAACTACGACAGCAACGCAAGCAGGTATTGTTCATCTGGCTGGATGGCGGCATCAGCCAATACGAAAGCTGGGACCCCAAGCCGAATACTCAGTTTGGTGGTCCCTTTCGGGCCATCCCTACTACAGTCCCCGGAATCCATATCAGTGAACTGCTTCCCCGGACTGCAAGGCAGATGCGGCATCTGGCCATCATTCGCAGCCTGCATACCCAGGACAACTCCCATTCTGCCGGCGTCGGCCGAATCCAAAGAGGCGACCCTGCCAATCGAGGTGTAACCTACCCCTACTTTGGTTCCGCCATAGCCAGGTTGCTAGGCCCCGGCGACAGCAACCTGCCGCCCTACCTCTGGGTGAAACCCGGAAGTGGCGGTTTCAAGATTTCCGATGCCGGATTTCTGGGACCTCGCTACGGAGCACTTGCTCTAGGTGATGGGCGACCCCCGGAAAACTTTTTGCCGCCGGAATCGATCAATCAACAAGACAATCAAGAACGCAATGCCCTGCGGCAACAATTTGACCGCCAATATGCTGCGCAACGTAGACCCGAATCAACACAAGCCAACAGTTATGTCTACGACATGGCGGCGCAACTCCAGCGAAACGCACACCTGTTTGACTCATCGACCTTACCGGCTCGCGATGTCAACCGCTATGGACGCCACGAATTTGGCCGCCACATGTTGCTGGCCCGGCGTCTGCTGGAAGCCGGAGTCACCTTCGTTAAGGTAAACTCCTATGGCTGGGATACTCACGGGGACAACTTTAATGGCCACCGCCATCTCGTCCCAAAAGTAGACCAAGCTTTCGCTGCCATGATCGAGGACCTTGCTGACAGGAGCATGCTAGACAATGTGCTGGTCATCATGATGTCCGAGTTTGGCCGAACGCCTCGAATCAACGGTCATGTCGGCCGGGACCATTGGCCCGAAGCCTGGTCGCTAGTAATGTCCGGCACCGGTCTTCGCCGGGGATTAGTGGTGGGCAGGACCAACGAACTCGGCACTTTCATCAACGGCGACGAGCACGACATCGGCCATATGTTCCACACTTGGTTCCGAACCCTGGGCATCAACCCCCGCTCGACCGAATACGACAACGACGGGCAACCGCTACCTATAGCTCACGAAGAGTGCAGCCATATCCGCGAACTGCTGGCTTAGTAACTGTATTTTAAGTTGGTAGCTGGATCGCCAGAATTCAGCCAAAGCATCCAACCAAACAATGTACTTTAACCAAGACAAATTATCAGCAACAACCAAACCACTCAATACCAAGCCAATCAGGCAAGCTCATTAAACCTGGATCGCCAAATGTGCGTCCTCCGCTACAGCCCCTGTGGCAGATATGTT
>CAZPPD010000986.1:0-2376 GCA_964588185.1 uncultured Alcaligenaceae bacterium
TTCGTCGATATTGTATGTATGATTGGGAACGTCGGGTGGATCATTGACATCTTTGATGGTGATAGCAAAAACTTCATCGTAGGTCCGACCGCTTCCGTCCGTCACACGAACGATGATGTCGTGACTTATGGACACTTCAAAATCCAGCAACGAACCATCTGCTACGGTAATTTTCCCATCATCACCATCAATGCTGAAACGGCCACCTGCATCGTCCACTAGGGAGTAGACAAGGGGATCCGTTTGATCCAGAACCTCATCTCCGTTCCACTCGATTATATAGGCATGAGAAGCACTATTTCCATCGTCCCACAAACCTGTTCGGGGGCCGCTTGTATACATACGGCCGAAATCCTCGCCGCCTACATCGTTTGGTTCCGGAGGTACTTTATCCCAGTTCTCGTAGGCATCGTTAACGATGAACCCGGAGCCATTTCCCTGCCAAAATTGATCATCCTCAGCAGGGCCGTTGTACCAATACCAATCCCCTTCATTATTCTGATCGGAGGCTCCAAGCCAGATAGTCTGACCTGTAGAAGCTCCAATGTTAAAAATGATTTCTTGTTCGGCTGCGGAACGAATGGTTACCAGTTGACCATTGACTCCATTTAGTGTGCTGGATGTTGCCGCAGATAAGGCACTTGGCCATGAAGTTGTGGAAGTGATATGTTTATAGAACTTATTTGTGATAGGACTATAGGCGAGGTTGGGATCCGCTGATAATAACTCCAAGATCTTTGATTCCCTTTGAAGTTCACTGCCTACAATAGTACCAATTACAATGCCATTGTTCGAATTTTCGTCTACCTGGAAAGTCAGGGAAGGTGCATTTGCCACGAAACCACTGCCAATGGGAACCTCTTGCAAAGTTAGGTTGTTAGCGTTTACGGTATCGGTTGTGATACCATTTACCGATAGTTGGTCAAAGGTCCAGTTTGCGATCATTCCGGACTCATTGTAGAGCAAAGTTTGATCATGATTAGTCAGGATCTCCACGGGAGTTCGCACGTCATTAAAGAACCGGATATCAAACAAGGTGGCTGAAAGTATGGACGAGGAGTTATAACCTGAGTCGACTCCTTCTTGTGCTTGTCCGAATACCAGTGTTCCACCGAAAGCAATGGTATGGCCTACTGCAAAGCCTGCCCCACTATCCACTGATGCACCATCGACAAAAACTTCCCATCTCCCCGTTACATTTTCCCAGGTGAAACTAATGGTGCGCTCAAAGCCATCGTTTAAATCGAGAAAATTGAATCCAGAGGTAGTTACTATATTTCCCGGTGAAAGTTCCATTTGTAGGTCACCACCAAATTGAAAAGAAAATTCAATTTCGTCCGTACCAGATGAATTGGTGTAGGATAACAGAGGAGCATTGCCGAGCGAGCTAGTACTTTGAAATCGTATTTCGAAAGTGAATTGACCTAGACCACCTAAAAGAGATCCACCATCATCCGCAAAAAGATAATTATTATTTCCCCCCGCTTCGTTGATTGAAAGCCCACCAAATTGAGTTTGGGTTTCTTTCAAATCAGTAGGCCCCTCCGAAAGGTCATTCAGGTTTATGGTGACGATTGCATCATCTGTCAGCCCACCGGTATCCTGTACCTGGATAGTTAAGTTAAACACCGGTGTTGTTTCAAAATCCAAGGCAGCACTGTTTGCTACCGAAATTTCTCCAGAAGTGGTATTGATAGTGAAGGCTCCGGCTGTATTGCCACTTTCAATTGTGAATGTCAAGGAATCTCCTGTGTCGGGGTCAGCGGCCAACACAGTACCTACACTCGTTCCGTCGCTGCTGTTTTCATCAAGACTAAATGACTGATTGGTGATAGTAGGCGGTGAATTTACCTTGGTTCCTAAGGTGAAATAGTCGTCATCACCCAAATTGACTCCGGTAAAAGTAACGGTATTTCCATTAAAGGTCGTAGCTGCAATTTGCGTAGAACCGGAAGTGAAATCTATATCGCTATCAATAAGCAGATAAAAATCAGAAACGGATGACCCACTAACTGATAATGAAGACAGATCAAATTCAATAGTGGTTGTTCCTAGGTCTCCGACCTTATGGGCATGCCAAATCCGCTCCAGCCGTTGGGTTATCGAAGATGGAGTACCGCTGTTGGTTTCATCGAGCAGGCCGTCATTATTTCCCCAAACAAGAAATTCCCCATCATCCTGGCTGGACGCTGAGGAAACAGTAACAACCGAATCGCTATTGATTGAACGGGATTGTTGTTGGTTTAGTCCGGAAAGGTCATCTCGACCAATGCCTGCAAGGTCAGAATTGAATCCGATGTGGGCAGCACTGTCAAAAATTATTGTTACATCCGATGCCAGGTAATCGGTCGGGTTTGTTTGGTCCAACGTGATCCC
>CAZPPD010000987.1:0-2373 GCA_964588185.1 uncultured Alcaligenaceae bacterium
GACAGTGGCAGCATGCATAATCCAAAACCAACTGGGTCTTTATCATACAAGTGATTCCTCGCAAGATCCGGAGATATAGACCAATCCCGAGTGTGCTGCTGCGAAGGGAAATAAGGATGCAGCCCCGGGAAACCTTCCTGGCCTGCTCTCCCTGGTTTTACTTCCCTTCGCGCTTGGCACCATACTTGGATCGCGCCTGCTTTCGATCAGACACGCCCTGGGTATCAAGCACACCACGGACGATATGGTAACGTACACCCGGCAAGTCGCGGACACGACCGCCTCGGACCAACACGATGGAGTGTTCCTGTAAGTTGTGACCTTCTCCGGGAATATAGGCGGTAACCTCAATTCCCGTGGACAAGCGAACCCTGGCAACCTTTCGGAGTGCAGAATTCGGCTTCTTCGGAGTCATGATCTTGACTTGCGTACAAACGCCGCGTTTCTGCGGACAGGCTTGCAAGGCAGGATTCTTTGACTTCCGGTACTGCTGGACCCGCGAGCGGCGAACCAGCTGATTAATCGTAGGCATCTACTTCTCCAAACAATTCCGCCCGTTACTTGTATATCACAAAATTATTATTTTTTTCGGGCATAATTAAAATGCTACGGTATTGCACTAAGGGAGATTGGTCAAGTGGTAATAACAAAAGAATTTAACATTTGTAAAAGAAAGTTTGTTAGTGAAACTGAGTAAACCGGAAAAACTCGGGTAAAGATTCGACTATTGAGGGCTATTGAGTAGGCCGTTGCGGCATTTTGCCCTCGACCGTCTCCACTTCCATCCCCGGACGAACTAAGGTTAAGCCGCTGACAATCACCCGTTCATTCCTGCTCAAACCTTTGACAATCCGTAATCCGCTTTTCTCCAAACGCCCGGGTTCAATATCCCGGCGGACGACTTGGCCGTTCTCATCAACAATAAGTACATACTTGGTTTTTTGATCGGTAATGATCGCTCGGTCGGCAACCATCGTTGCTTTGTAAGGTTCTCCAACGCGGACTCGAATCCGGGCGAAGAACCCGGGAACCAATAGCCGAATACCATTAATCATGGGATTTGGAAAGCGAGCCCGAATTTTGATGGTTCCCGTTCCGGGATCCACGCGATTATCAACGAAATCAATATAACCTTTAAACGGAAAATCGGCATCCGTCGCCAAGCTCATTTCCACAGGTGCCTTGCCATCCGGAGATCGGGAGTCTTTTTGAGCTTCCTTGAGGTAGCGTTGAACATCCCGCTCATTGACATTGAAATAAACATACATGGGCTCCATGGAGACAACCGTGGTAAGCAGGTTGTTGCCGGTCGATTCTACCAAACTTCCTTCGGTCATTTCCGCTCGCCCCACTTTCCCGGCGATCGGGGCTTTAATAGTGCAATAACTAAGGTCCAGTTCGGCTTGGCGAAGTCTCCCTTTAGCGGCCGCAATGGCACCGATGGCTTGGCTTTTCTCGGCCAAAGCCTGGTCCAATTCCTGTTGGGCAGCAGCTTGTTGTTTCAACAATGGTTCCAAGAGGGCTATTCGCTGTTCGGCAAGCTTCTTTCTCGCCACCCAGGAATCCAATTCCCCTTGGGCGTATTTGATTTCCGCTTGGTAAGGCCGGGGATCGATCTCAAACAGGATGGTCCCTTTTTTAACCTCGGATCCTTCTTCGATATAACCGTTGGCTTTGTCATTGCTATTGGTTTGCTCCTTTTCCTCGGGAGTACTTTGGGTGCCGGGAGCTTTCTTTTCATCTTCTAAGCCGGATTGTTCTCCCTGGATGCTTGGGGGAGTATGCTTCAACAATTTCCCCAAGGATGGGACGGACCCGGTTTTTGGTAATTCCTCGGGCACCGGTTTTAGGTAGTCTTTGATAATGTAGCCTCGAACTCGAGCTCGAACCTCGACGACTTCCCGGGATTCCACAATGCCGGTATAGGTGTTCCAATTACTGGTTTCACATTGGATTGGTTTGCTCACCACAACCTTGGTTGGGGGCAACTCGGCAGGGATTTGTTTTTGGGAACAGCCAATGATTCCGAATGGGAGGATTGGGAAAAACACAGGAATGAGGTTTCTCAGGCCGGTCATGGTGGTGTCCTTGTAGCATTCAAATCTGAGATGTGGATCTACATGTAATCTACGGACGAATGAGAAGAGAATCTACAGGAAGGATGGAAATCACACCCCTGCCGAATGTATTCCGGGATAGAAAATTCTGTAATTACCGATCCTTATGGTGATGGATAGAGCAGCGCAGCGGCAAACAAGTATTAGCTTCCGAGCAATCCGGGCAGAGGAATTTTGGGAAGGGTTTATGGCGATAATCATCGCAGCCTTGAGGTGGAGGCAAGCAGGTAATCAAAGGATAAGGTTTGGGACAGTA
>CAZPPD010000988.1:0-2371 GCA_964588185.1 uncultured Alcaligenaceae bacterium
GTTGCAGCATAATGCTGCGGATAAGAACCGAACTGGTTCTAATTAGCCGGTGAAGTTCTATAGCGCTGCTGAGTAAGTAAAGACCGACCAGAATCAACAGCAGCAGGATGATATGCAAGGTCCAGCGAAGGGCCGCACTGCCTTTCATTCCCCCTGCAGACTTTTTGACCGGAAGTAAGAGCTGGGCCAGGCGGCCGAAAAAACTTTGGATCTTGCTGATAAGACTGAACATTCGTGGTCTCTAACTTCCTACTGCCGGTTGCGACGGAGTTCAAAGTCCGTCCATAAATTGTGGCCTCCTCACAATTCCAATCCCATGTTTTTGCGGTGACAAAAACCTAGTTCCGGAATTGGAACAGGAAATAAAAAACGGCCAACGGAATCAATGCCAACACCGATAAACCTGCCAACAATATCATCGATTGTTTTCTCTGGGCTCCGGTTAGTGGATAGACCCGAGTCTGAATTTCACTTGCCGGCGGCAACGGATAGGTTTGGCGTTGCAGAAATAACGGTTTTACCCGTTTAAACCAAGCTTGCAGTTCCTCCGGATTGTCTTGCAAACTTCCCCGAAATCCCAGCATGACCGCCAAGTAAAATACTTCCAATGCTTCAGCACCTATGCGGCCTTCGGCAATCTCGGCTTGTTCCCAAAACCGGTAGGCCCGCTCGTTACTGCCAAATCGTTGCCCTTCGAGACTGGATTCCGCCCAGCGTTCTCCCCAGGGAGAATCCCGAATAATTATCTCGTCTGCCCAACAAATCAGCGGATAGCGGATGCCGAAGAATCCTTCGGTTTCTTCGCCGATATTGGGGACCCGGGCAATGGCTTCCTTTAATATTCCCTGTTCGCGTTGGAAATCTAATTCGTCGGCATCTTGGTTGAGACGGTCCAACAAATCCAGGCCGCGATTGAAGGCGTTGTAAACCGGCTGAGCTATCGTTTCCGGCATTGGCATGTTGGCTTTTGCTCCCTGGTAGGACGAGCCTCCCGCCCGTCAATTTGGTCCGGCCCTAACAATTCTTCCGAAGCGCAATTGGTGGAACGGGCCTCCCGGCCCGTCAAAATCGGTTGGGCTAAGACCCTAAGAATTCTTCTCGTCTGAATTACAATTCCTCCGCCACCAAATACAAGATAAATTGCATCGTGGTTGTTTGGTTCCCGGTTTTCCCGGTCTTGATCGTCAAATCCTGTTGCCCTTCAATTTCCCCGACAATTCGCGGCCGATTCAGGCGAATGGCTAGTGTCTGAGACGCTTCCACATTGGTCCATTCCTTCTGCTGAGACTCCCGGCTGACCTGAAAGTAAATGAGGTCCGGGAGAACCGGCAGGGATTGCGGCAGGTCCGCGGGAGAACAATGGTCAAACTTCAATCCCATAGCTCCGCGGACAAAGATCTCATCCACTTTGTCCGCGCTGCCGATTTTCATGTTGAGCTCACCCATTTTTGTGAGCAGCCTGATGCATTCGCTGGACTCCAAGGGACTCCGAACACCGACAAACATTTTCCACTTGGGCTGCAACCACTCGGGCTCCAAGGCGACCTGAAGACGCAAACCTTTTCCTTGGAATGGGCGTTCTTGGTAAGTCGGCGGCCCCAAGTCCAACAAGGAATCAATGTATTGTTTCAGCCGGAAGAAACAGACTGCCAAATCGTCGTGATCATACAAGGGAATTTCGGGGACTCGTTTCGTATCTCCAAAGATGGCCAACTGCCCCACCAAGCGGCACAATTCAACATAGGCCGTCAAAGGATGAATGCCTTCGATAAAGGCGATATTATGCAGGACGGCTACCCCCTGGTTTACCACTTGCAGTTGGGCCAAGCGCCGCGGAGCCCCATAGTGCCGGGTGTCGAAACTAATGTTGCGGGTCGAGACTTCCCCTGCCAATCGGTCCATACCTGCACCGAGAAGATCATAGATTGCTTGCAGAATGCCCGCTTGCAGAGGTTTCCAGGCGTCACAGCCAAGCAAGGGGGGAATAAAACTGGTGTCCACTTCCGGCAAAGCTTCGGGGGTCGAGGATTTTCTTACCTGGACCAACGGCAGCACTTCGTAACCGCCGGTGGCTTGTGTTTCCAAGTGCAATTTCAAGTTATTCCGGCGGACCTGGATCACCTGGGCGTTGTTCCCCGTGTTTTCATCCTGAATCTCCTGAGAGTCCAGAAAAAACCGCATGTCTTTATTATCCTCTTCGGATGCGGTGTCCTGAGGATTCGCCCCATCCAAAGTATTTCTGTGCCCAACTTGTAGTTGCGGCACAGCCAGTAATATTTTGATGCTGGACTGGTTCTCAAGAGCCGCTTTGAAATCCAAGGGGGGCAGGCTGCCATCCTCCGGCACCGATATTTCCGTACGATCGCGAAGA
>CAZPPD010000989.1:0-2360 GCA_964588185.1 uncultured Alcaligenaceae bacterium
GATTTGCTTCCCTTTCTTGTTGGCGAGCTTTTACCATGGCCTTTTCTCTGGCCACGTCAAAATAGCTCTTTTCGAGATTTAGGCGTGTGTTCATGCTCAAGGAAGCGTCCAGCACAATGACCTTGTGCACTCGGCCACTTCGGGTTTTGACAAAACCGGCTCCGTCAGGCCAAATCTGTGCCCAAATCTCCTCCGACCAAGTCATCACGCTGGCCATGGCCAATACCAGCAAAATTATCAGTAAAGTCCTCAGGGCAAGCAAAATTAGCTGTTCCAATCGCATGCGCCGGGTGTTTTTCTTCTGGGCGTTAAGCAGGAATTGCATGGCGGCCCATACGACAACTTGATACCGGCGGCGATTAAGGAGGTGGATGATGATGGGAATAGAGGCTGCCCCCAGACCAACCAGAACTGTAGTCAAGGGTAAACCAAAAAAAGCGAACGGGACTGAAAGAAAGGCAAAAACAGTTCCCATTTAACACTACCCCTGCAACCAAAGAGGAATCTCTATTGAAAAGGGGCTGAATTCTGGCGAATCCAGCTCCCACTTCATTACCGCCTTTTCAAACGGTGCGACAAGTAACTGGACAGAGCCACACTCAATGGCTTGTCGGTTGACATTTGTACGTAATCAACATTCTGGTCCCGGCAACCGCGGCGAAGATCGTGGATAAAACTCTCCATCTGATCCAAATAGCTCTTTCGCAGCGACCTTGGATCGGTCAGTAATTCCGGATAATCTTCCAAACCCCGGAACAATGTCGACTGAGTGAAAGGAAAGCTTAATTCGAATGGATCCAAGATATGCCACAGAATAATCTCGTGTCGTTTATAGCGGAGGTGGTTTAAGCCGCTCAGTATTTGGGACACGTCATCAAACATGTCACTGACCAGGAATATCATGGCCCGGCGATTAACGCGTTCCGCTAGATCATGAAAAAGGGGACCCATGTCCGATTTTTGCCGGACCTCCCCGGTGTTCATGAGGTGAATGATTTCTTTTAGGTGCGAGGGCTGGCTTGAAGGTTTCAGGAAATTGCGGACTTGATTGTCAAAGGTGATAAAGCCCACACTATCCGCTTGGTTGAGAATTAAATAACTAAGAGCAGCGGTGGCCATGCAGGCATAGTCGTATTTTCGCAGGTCGCCCGATCCGTAACGCATGGACTCGCTAATGTCGAGCAGAACCCAACACACCAGGTTGGTTTCCTCTTCGTATTGTTTCAAATAGAACCGCCCCGTCCGGCTAAACACCTTCCAGTCGATGTGTTTGATGTCATCGCCGGGAACATATTCGCGGTGTTGGGCAAATTCCACGGAAAAGCCGTGATACGGACTTTTGTGCATCCCGGAGAGATAGCCCTCGACAACCAATCGGGCTTGCAGCTCCAGACTCCCCACCTTGGCAAGGGTTAGTGGTTCCAGATATTTTGTTGCATCTTCGGCCATGGGTGTAGCTTTGCTAACCAGAAAAGTTACCTGTTGCGAATTCCTTTGGATGACATTGACAAAGCTTATCCGGAAATTCGTGGACCGGGAGTTGTGGGAGAGGTTCGTACCTTGGCAAGCTGTTCTTCGTTGGGGTCGCGCGGAATGATATCTGCCAAGCGGCGGATGATCCCTTCGGGTTTGATCCCCTCGGCTTCCGCATTGAAATTCGTAATAATCCGATGGCGAAGAACAGGAATAGCTACTTCTCGAATGTCCTCGCAAGACACGTAGTACCGGCCGTGAAGAACAGCTCGAGCTTTTGCACCTAATACCAGGTATTGAGTCGCTCGGGGACCGGCACCCCAAGTAACATAGTTTTTGATGAATTCGGGAACATCGCCTTTGTCCCGGCGGGTGAGCCGGGTGAACTTCATTGCATAGCGGATCACATACTCCGCAACAGGAACCTTGCGGACAATGTCTTGCATCTCCAGGATGTCGGTCGCCGACAGCACGCGCTCCAATTTGGGTTGGTGAACGGCGGTAGTCATCTCAACAATCTTGAGCTCTTCTTCTTCCTCCGGATAATCCACCAACACATTGAACATAAAGCGGTCCTGTTGGGCTTCCGGTAAGGGGTAGGTCCCTTCTTGCTCGATGGGGTTCTGTGTTGCCAATACAAAAAAAGGATCGGGCAAGCTGTGTTTGTTGCCCCCGACGGTGACTTGGCGTTCTTGCATGGCCTCCAGCAAAGCGGCTTGGGTCTTGGGTGGAGTACGGTTAATTTCGTCCGCCAAAATTACATTGGAGAACAACGGTCCATGCAAAAATTTGAATAAGCGTTGCCCGGTCGCTTTGTCTTCTTGCAAGACTTCTGTGCCGGTGATATCGGAAGGCATCAAGTCCGGAGTAAATTGGATACGGCTAAA
>CAZPPD010000990.1:0-2358 GCA_964588185.1 uncultured Alcaligenaceae bacterium
ACCTTTTGTCCTTGGAATGATCGGCCACGTAAGGCCCATAATCGCTGTTTCCGGCTTTTCCCTTTTTCAAAGGACTGCGATGATAGCGGGTGTCCAAAAGGATAATCTGTATGCGCTTGTCCTCGGGTCCAAACATTTGAGAATGGTATATTCCTTCGCGGTTCCGCCGGGGAGAATCCTTGGGAACATCGAAAAAATCCAGAAAGATTTCTTGGGATTCCCTTTTCTTCGGATACTCAGTGCCGCCATCATTAACCCCAAAGTCGTGATCATCCCAGACCGCTAAGACCGGGCAAGTTTTCTGTAACTTTCTGTATCCATCTATATTTGCCAACTTTTTGTATTTGGCTCGGAGGACATTCATGTCCTCGGTATCCCCGTAGATGTTGTCGCCAATGAATAAGAACAAATCGGGATCAACGTGGAGAATACTCTTCCAAATCGGCTGGGGTTCGTCTTCATCGGCACAGGAACCGAAAGCGATTCGTTCCACTATCCGTTTGCCGGTTTGTTGACCTTGGGAGGGAAAGGAAAGGAAAAGACTAATAAGAAACGATAGGATATAAGGAAACATTCTCCCGGGCATAGGTTCCTCAGTAAGTGAAGCGTGGGCGATTGTTTAAGTGGTTGAAATTCACATATATATAACATTCTAATAAACGGAAATTTTCATATTTTTCCACCCATAAACTCTGCAGAATTATACTCTGGAAAGGAAAAACAGAATGTTCTCCGCTGCTGAATTGCTACAAAACCTGGTTTCCCTTCCCAGCATCAATCCCATGGGAAAGAAAGCAGAAGGCGAGGAGTTTTTCGAATACAAGGTGACGGCTTATCTGGAGAATTACTTCCGGGAACTCGGGGCTCCGTTTGAAAAACAACAAGTGGCCCCGAAAAGAGAGAACATCATCGCCCGTTGCGATGTCCCGGGGGCGACAGAAACCTTGATGTTTGAGGTTCACCAGGACACCGTTCCCGCGGAAAACATGATCATCAATCCCTACGCCGGGAATGTAAAAAATGGACATCTCTACGGGCGTGGTGCCTGCGATGTCAAGGGCGGGATGACCTCCATGCTGATGGCTTTTACTCGTCTCTTTCAGGAAAAGCCGGCAGGAGCAAAGAACGTCGTCCTGGCATGTACAGTGGATGAGGAACATACGTTTACGGGAATCTCCCACTTGGTGGATTCGGGAATCCGCCCGGACATAGCGATTGTGGCGGAACCCACGGAGTTGAATATTGTCAATGCCCATAAGGGGGTGACTCGGTTTTCCCTCTCCACCCAAGGCCGGGCTTGCCATAGCTCCAGTCCAGACCAGGGAATCAATGCAATTTATCGCATGGGCAAAGTGTTAACCGGGTTGGAACAATTTGCAGACTATCTGTTCAATTCCAAAGAGGATCCGGTTCTGGGCAGACCGAGCATTAGTGTCGGCCGCATCTTTGGCGGCAGCAGTGTTAATATCGTTCCGGATTCTTGTACGGTGGAAATAGACCGGCGTCTGATTCCGGAAGAAAACCCAAAGGAAGTTGTCTCGGAGGTAGTTGACTTTCTAAACCAAAAATGTCGACTCAATGTTCCTTTTGAGTGCAGTGATTTGACGTTGGAACTGCCCGCTTTGAGTTCCGAATTATCGGGGGAATTAGTTCAACGTTTGGGTAACGCCATTGATTCGGTCGCCGGGAAACACCGAGTGGAAGCTGTTCCTTATGGAACTGATGCGGCTATCTTGGCGAAGGCCGGAGTTCCGGTGGTGGTCTTTGGTCCGGGGGATATCCGCCAAGCCCATACTTGCGATGAATGGATAGCCCTTGAGGAAGTGGAAAAAGCTGCTGAAATTCTCTACCACTTTGCAGTAAGTGGATAATTCCTCTGGCCTAAAATTTCCGGGAACTTGGGAGGTCAAACAGACGGCATGCTTCGCACCCGATTATTAATGGGGTCAATTCTCGCCGTCGTCGGCGTGGGCATCTTGTTTGTGGATGAACACTTCGCACCTTGGTATCCGGGTTGGCTGCTCATCAACGTTACGGTCGGCTTGATTTCCTGCTACGAATTAGTCCACCTCTTGGGGCAACGCTACCGGATTTCTTTTACCACCTGCTTCATTGGCCTGAGTTTCATCTACGTGAGCAACTGGTTTGCCCACATGATTCACTTGGAATACGTGGTCCTCACGCCTTTGGGTTGTGTTCTCTCAGCCTTCGTTCTCTACTTTCTGGTGGCTTACATTATTGAGATGGAGACCTTTCAGCACCCCGGAGATTCCATGGTGCGCTTGGGGTTATCCGTGTGGGTGGTTTTTTATCTGGGAGTCTTGCCCAGTTTTGTGATTCAACTCCGCTGGCTTCCGG
>CAZPPD010000991.1:0-2354 GCA_964588185.1 uncultured Alcaligenaceae bacterium
TGGGGATCAATTCCGCCGGCGATATCGAGGAGAGAGATTTTTCCTTCCAGGAGAACCTTATCCACCGTCCGGGCAGCGACCCATTTGGTCATCACCGTTTCCGCCGTGCGGGCGACCAAAGCTTCTGCTTGATCTTGTTGGTAGATGAAATCAACAACCTCATCCGGGTTCACGGTGAAATCAATAATCGCCTGAATGTTGACCACATTGTGGTCCCCGGTAAGGAGTTGCCCGGGTGGAATTGTCATGCCGAGGTCATCATCCATTTCCGGTGAAAAGCCGATTTGTACCGAGCGAACCTTGTCCACTTCGACTCGGTCCACGCGGTCAATTCCCCAAGGGAAGCCGACATAAAGGCCCGGTCCCGGTTTGTAATCCAACACTTCGCCAAAACGGCGAATGACGGCCCGTTCGCCGGGGTTCACCATGGTTACCATGGTCATGCCGGTGAAAACAAAAAAGCCAATGATTAGTAGATATCCGAAGAAACGCAGCATTATTTTTTCTCCGGAGTTTTGGAAATGCCGTTGCCGTTGCCTTTGTTGGGAACCGAAACTTCCTGCCCCGGTTGGCTGACCAAATTGCCGGGCTGCGGCGGTTGAAAAAGCATATCAAAGATAGCCCGGTGGCTGGATAACAACAGGACTGTTTTGTTGTCGCCGAGAATGCTCTGCATGTTCTCCAGCTTCTTCAGGAAAACATAAAACCCCGGATCCTGACTATGCGCCTGATTACGAATCAGGGCGGCTTTGGTGTCCGCTTCGCCCTTGAGGATTTCCGCCTGCTTGCGGGCTTCGGCTAAAAGGTTGCGGGCTTCTTCCTCGGCTTTGGATTCAATCTCCTTGGCGCGGAGGAGGCCTTCGCTGCGATCTTCCTCGGCTTTGCGATTTCGCTCGGATTGAATGCGGCTGAAGATGGATTGCTGGACCTGAGGCGAATGATTGAATCGGCGTAGCTGGACATCCACCAAAACGACACCGTATTCCTCCAACAATTCCGGTTCGAGACGAGTTTTGATCTGTTCCCGAAGTTCCTTCATCTTTCGTTCGACGCGGTCCCCTTGGGTATTCACCAGGTCATCCACACTAATCTGGCCAATGAAGGCACCTACCTGGCTGTTGATCCGCTGCCCCAAAATGTCTTCGGCTCGTTGCAAGGTGCCAACCCGGCGGATGAAGCGATCCACCGGATCAAAGGAAGAAACACTTTTGCTATCCACCGTCTCCTGATCTGCGATACGCCAGCAAGCAAAGGCTTCGACGATGAGCATCTTGTCCAGGCCGCTTTCTTGTTCCTGACCCGGGACTACCAACCGGCCGACGTCTCTTGTGGGAACCTCCGTTTTCGGTAGATCAAAGTACTGCAAGCGGCGGTCTAAGCGGCGAACGGTTTGGATCGGCCAGGGGTAACAGAAATGCAAGCCCGCATCGGTCTCGATCTTGGAACCATCGAAGGTTTGGTAGTTGCCGAAGATGTCGGTGAGGTAAACATATTCCTTTGGGCCGACCGTAAACACCGAAAGGCGAGCAATTACAATCAGGAGAATTAAGATTGCACTTATCAGGATAAAACGACGCATAAGGTATTCCCAAGTTGTTGGAGCTTTGCTTGCATAGGTTCGTGTCTCGGAATGAAGCTGAATTCCGGCGAATCAGCTACCAATACCGGCCTAAGGTTCCTCTCCATGTTCGTTAGTTGGCCGGGTCCGGTTCGGCTGACCTCGCCTCTGAAGTACCGGGGAGATACTTCCCATTTGGCCCGGTTCCATGAGTAAGAGATGCCGTCGCCCGGATACTTTGTTGGAATCAATCAAAACCAGGTCGCGATTCGTTAAAGCTGTAGTTAAGGCATCCCAGAAAAGACGAAAATCGATAAGGTTTCGCTGCATTGCCAGTTTCTGTTCTCGTTCCTTTTGGTAGTCAAATTCATCCCCATCTGGCGAGTCATCCAAGACCTGGTTCAAGCATTCGGCGAAGAGTTCCCATTCTTGGACCAGGTCCAGTTCCTTGCGGCCTTTACTGAAAGTCAGGAACGAGGTTCGATAAGCTTCTGCTTGGGTGATGGTTTCTTTCTTAGCCGCCTGCGCTTCTCGGATTATTTTTTGTTTCTTGGACTTTGCGGTGGACCTTGTCCGGATGGATTCGGCTTCCGCGTTATTGATAACCATATCCCGAATTTCCATGGCCCGGGTTACTTCGTAATAAGAAGCAACTACCTCTTGAGGAGGATGCAGGTCATGCAAGGAAAGCGAATCAACGTGGATACCCAAACCATAGTCGGCGATTTGGGTTTTCACACGGGTAAAGACCTCGTCTTGGAACGATTTCCGGTCGGCGGTCAATAAATCGGCAAAT
>CAZPPD010000992.1:0-2351 GCA_964588185.1 uncultured Alcaligenaceae bacterium
AGGTCACGACGCTAATGATGTCATTGACCATGTAGAGATAATCGCCATAAAGAAGGGGGCTGGGAATAAAGGGGGAACCCTTGATAGTTTTCCATTTCAGGTGGGATGAAGTCACATCGCCGCTGCCGGTCGGTTCAATCGCCAAGGTCGGTCCACGTCTTCCCGAACAGCAGAACAAGAGACCATGCCCCACCACCGGGGTTGGCGTTACCTCAAAGAGATTTCCTTTGCAGGTCCACAAGACCTCACCGTTGTTGGCATCGTAGGAATAAACCGTCTTGGAACTGCTGACAATGATCTGGTCCTTACCACCGGCACGAATAGCTACCGGAGAACCCCAACCGACTTTCTCTTTCCTCGGCATTCTCCATGCAATATCGCCGGTTTTCTTATCAACAGCCAGAACAAATCCTCCTGATTTACTGCGATGATCCTGAAAAATGATGACTTTGTCTTTGTAGAGTAGCGGCGAGCAAGCCATGCCGTGTAGAGCATTCATCGGCCCGAATTTCTTGTGCCAAACGATATTCCCTTCAAAATCAACGCAGAACAAACCAAAGTTCCCATAGTAGGCATACACTCGTTCGCCATCCGTAACGGGCGTCCCTGAAGAGTAGCCATTCTTCTTCTGCGTCTTTTCTACGACTCCTGCCGGGACGAAGGTCTCCCAAAGTTGCTTACCATCAGAACGTCGGTAGCAGACAATGGAACGCTTTTCTCCGTTACTTCGCCACATACTTAAGAATATGCGGTCCTGCCAAACAATCGGAGAAGAATTCCCCCGTCCGGTCAATTTGACTTTCCAAACCACGTTCCTATCCGGGGACCAGGAATCCGGATACTCACCATCCTGGGCGATTCCCTGCCGCGTTGGTCCTCGCCATCCGGGCCAATACTTGGCTGCTTCTCCCTCCGCTCCAAGCATTAGGACCTGTTCGGGAACCTTGTCACCTGCCGCCAAGTAGGTTGAGTCAAGCCTGATGCAAATGGCAGCCGCAATCAAGGCGACAGCCAGTATCCAAATTCTGGTGGAATTAAACATCTGTTCCTCTCGAATTATCTGTTGGGTTTAGAACCAGTCAGGAATTAGCCTTCGTCAGACTCACGCAGTTTCGCCAAGACAGTGTAATCCTCCAAGGTAGTGGTATCTCCAGTGGTTTCTTTGCCGCTGGCAATGTCGCGGAGCAAGCGCCGCATGATCTTGCCGGAACGAGTCTTGGGTAAAGCTTCTGTGAAGCGAATTTCATCAGGCCTGGCTAGGGCTCCGATTTCCTTGGCAACATGTTCTCGCAGGGATTGTTTCAAAGCCTCGCTTGGTTCGATACCGCCAACCAAAGTGACGAAACAGGTGATGCCTTCTCCTTTGATCTCGTCTGGCTTACCTACTACAGCGGCTTCGGCAACGTGATCATGATGGACTAGGGCACTTTCTACCTCCATAGTGCTAAGGCGATGGCCGGAGACGTTGATCACATCGTCCACCCGGCCCATTATCCAGAAATAGCCGTCCTCATCCTGGCGGGCACCATCGGCAGTGAAATAGGAATGTGGGACGCTGGACCAATATTGTTGTTTGTAGCGTTCGTCGTCTCCGTAAATGGTCCGCATCATGGAGGGCCAAGGTTTTCGGATTACCAGCAAGCCCCCCTGGTTAGGGCCAACCGGCTTGCCTTCCTTGTCGACGATTTCGGGGACAATCCCCGGCAGTGGGCGGGTGCAGGAACCGGGTTTGGCAGGAATTGCTCCGGGTAACGGAGAAATCATGATGCCGCCGGTCTCGGTTTGCCACCAGGTATCGACGATGGGGCATTTTTCCTTGCCGATGACCTTGTGGTACCACATCCAGGCTTCGGGATTGATGGGCTCACCGACGGTGCCCAACAAACGCAGGCTGGACAAGTCATGTTTGTTTGGCCATTCATCGCCCCACTTGATGAACGCGCGGATGGCTGTGGGAGCGGTGTAAAAGGTGTTTACCCGATACTTTTCAACAATGGCCCAGAAACGATCCGGGTTCGGATAATTGGGAGCTCCCTCGTACATCAATGTCGTTGCCCCATTGGCCAACGGGCCGTAGGTGATATAGCTGTGGCCGGTGATCCAGCCAATATCCGCGGTGCACCAATAGGTGTCTTCTTCCTTGAGGTCAAACACCATGCGGTGAGTATAAGAAGTCCCCAATAAATAGCCGCCGGTGGTGTGCAAGACGCCTTTGGGTTTACCGGTGGAACCGCTGGTGTAGAGAATGAACAAGGGATGTTCACTGTCGAAAGGCTCGGCCGGACATTCGCTGTCCCCATCGGAGACGAGATCGTGCCACCAGTGGTCGCGGCCGGATTTCATGTGGGTTT
>CAZPPD010000993.1:0-2348 GCA_964588185.1 uncultured Alcaligenaceae bacterium
CCCAAGGCATAGACATCCGTTTTCGGGCTCACGGAAAAAGAACCAGTCGCCTGTTCGGGAGCCATATATTCGGGAGTGCCCAGGATGGTTCCCGTGCTTGTTAGCCCGTCTCCCGTCAATCGTTTGGCAATTCCAAAGTCCGTTATCTTGGGCATCCACTTTTGGATTGTGGAATCGAGGGAACCCAAAAGGAGAATGTTGGCCGGTTTTAGATCCCGGTGAATGATCCCTTTTTCATGGGCATGATGAATTGCCTGGGCCAGTTTAATCACCAACGAAACCGCATCCGCCTCGGAAAGCGGCGTCCCATCCAAGCGGGCGGCCAGCGAGCCGTTTTCTACATACTCCATCGAGAAAAAGGGACTCCCGCCATGTTCCGCAATATCAAATATCTGCACGATATGAGGATGGCGAAGCCCCGCTGCCGCCGTCGCCTCATTGTGAAAGCGAATCACCTCTTCAGACGTCGCACACTTTCCCAATAGGAGTAACTTGAGAGCAACTGTTCGTTTCAGTCCCAAATGCCATGCCTTGTAAACTACCCCCATGCCGCCCCGGCCCAATTCATTCAGGATTCGATATCCTTCGATCTCCGGCAATTTCGCCGACCGGTAGCCAGTGTTAGCAGAACTTGGGGTCGACAACCGTTGAGTAGCTGCAAAGGGATCGCTTACCGAATCGCTCATATTAGCCCAATTCAAGTAAGAAGTTGAGGTTTGTTTCTAAGCCATGCCCATTAGTGGTTGCACTGTTGTTGACAACTATAGCACACAAGAAAGTGGGTCCTTGGGGAAATCAACTCTTGGGATGTGGGTGAAACAGAAATGCTTTTCAAGGGTATACGATTGCACATCCTAATTGTCATGAAACAGAACAAAGCGAAAAAATACCCATTGCCGAATTCTTTTCCAAAAGCTAAGATTTTCGAGTAGCAATTCGCACACCTTGTGCATCCATCCTACCTCCTATTCCTACCATTAGGGAGACAAACCAAAATGTTCACGATCTGGGGAAGCAAACAAAAGTTTTGCGATGGGATCTCTCGCCGTGGATTCCTGCAAATCGGTGCCTTGGGTGCCGGCTTGACCTTGGCCGACATGCTTCGCTTGCGGGCTGCCGCCAATGGAAACAGCTCCACGAGCACCAACAACAAAGCCGCCATCATGATTTATCTACCCGGCGGTCCTTCGCATATGGATATGTATGATCTCAAACCGGATGCTCCCAGCGAATACAAGGGAGAATTCAATCCCATCAATACCAACATCAATGGAATCCAGATTTCCGAACATTTTCCTCAACAAGCCCAAATGATGGATAAACTTTCCATCATCCGATCCATTGTCTCTGTTGACGAACACTCGGATACCTTGGTGATGACCGGGTACCCGGATCGGGTTAATCGCAATGCCAACCATCCTTCTTTTGGTTCGGTAATTTCCCGCCTGCGGCACAATCAGGGCGAAGTCCCACCCTTCGTCAGCCTTCGGGGCTTAAGCCGGGGCTGCGAACCCGGTTACCTGGGCATCGCTCATCGGGCTTTCACCACCAGTGGCCCGGGATTGCAAAACTTGTCCTTGGCAAACGGCGTGGATTCGAATCGAGTGGGAGACCGCCAAAGTCTGCTGAATCATTTTGACAACGTTCGCCGAGAAATTGACGCCAGCGGAACCATGCAAGGTATGGATTCTTTTGCTTCCCGAGCCTTTGAAATGGTTTCCTCCGGAGCAGTTCGCCGGGCTCTGGACCTCAACCAAGAAGATCCTCGTTCCCGCGACCGCTATCAAGGCATCGATAACTTCTTGAAGGCCCGCCGCTTAGTGGAAGCGGGAGTCGGCTGCGTTACCTTGGCCTACGGCGGTTGGGACACCCATGGGAATAACTTCACCACCCTTCGCCGCCAATTGCCGGTACTAGACCGAGGCATCTCCAACCTGGTCCAAGACCTCCATGACCGCGGCTTGTCGGAAGACGTCGCCGTCATCGTTTGGGGTGAATTCGGCCGAACTCCACGAATCAACGGCAACGCCGGCCGCGATCACTGGGCTCCGGTCATGTCGGCTTTGGTTGCCGGCGGCGGCATGCGAATGGGTCAAGTCATTGGCTCGTCTACTGCTCGCGGCGAACGCCCGCGCGACCGCAGAGTATCAGTCCAAAATGTCCTGGCCACCCTCTACACCTCCTTGGGCATCGACCCCGGCCAAACCTTCCTGGACGGTTCCGGTCGCCCCCGCTACATCGTGGAAGACCGCCAACTTATCAACGAATATCTGTAATGTGATATCAGGATTCTAGGGCGGGCTTCAGATCAAGCCCTAGATATCAATTACCATGGAGAGCGACGCCTT
>CAZPPD010000994.1:0-2346 GCA_964588185.1 uncultured Alcaligenaceae bacterium
CGCTGCCGTCCGGGTTGACCGTGAATAATCGGGTTTGCCAACGCTTTCCCAGGATCTTCCAGCGATGAAGAAAAAGGACCCGGGTTCCCGATGGATTGAAGAGCAGATGATTGACCCAGTGATAGGCTCCCTTAAACCGTTCATCCGGCTGAAAATTGGCGAGATCTGCCAGGGACACGATTAGCTTGTTTTCTCCCGTGGCAATATCCATCCAAAACACCCCGAGATCCTTGGGAGCGGGATCTTTCGCATGTTTTTCCGGCAGGGAACAATATCCATAACCGGGGCGTAAGCGATTTAGCCGGGCGAAATCCAAGGACACGGCTTGTTTCCCGTCCAGGCTGACATCGTAAACCGGCAACGGTAGTTTCCGGACAATTTTCTTGGCATGCACATCCCGGATAACGGCAACATAGTTGTTTTTGTCGATGCTGTTATGAATTACCAGACGGTCGGGTTCTGTCCCCAACCATTGCAAACGGCATCCTTGCTGCCAGCACCAAGCCGAAGTTTTTCCCATGACAATGAAGCGATTGTTATCGTTTAGGTCGACCATGCCGACCGTGAGCTTTTCGAATGGCTTGGGTTGGCGGTCGATAAAATCAATCTCGTTGGACAATAAATATCGCCCGGTTTTATCCCAAGGGCATTTATCGTAATAGCCGAAGAAATGATGTTTGGGACCTTGGGTGACGGCTTGAGCTTTGGATTTCGGCGGGGAATTCTTATCACCGGCTGCCAATTTTGATCCTCCAACAAGCATTTCCATGAGGAGGAAAAGCAACAACCATCTTAAATGAATGGATCTTTGCGGCAGCATCGAAATTCTCCTGAAAAGTTTTACTGGACAATATATGCGGTATTATGTCAATCATCGGCTAGGATTGGAAACCCTGAAGAACCTGAGTCTGACAAACACTTTTTCTCAGTCAAACGAAAAGCTACATAGTTTCCGCATCCGGGACACCGCGCTGCAATTCCCGGACCTTGCCATCAGGATTTGATAACCGCTTGGTATAAAGCCGGATCCTGATTTTTTTCTATCTGAAAACCAACGGCCGTGATTCGGAAATCACATTCTTTCCCCCGGGGCAAATGATAAAAGGATCTCGATATACCCCTCGAGATTTACCCTGATGATATTGAATCCCTGCCATCTATACTCTCGGGGATCAAGGGGATTCATTTTACTTCCCCGATTTACTCTTCTTTCCCACGGATTTGTGCTTTGAGTTCCTTTTTCAATCGCTCCTCGATTTTCCGATGGGCTTTATCCACTTCCTTATCATTCAAAGTGCGGTCCGCTTGATAGCTTAAGGCATAGGCTAAACTTTTGGTGCCATCGGGAATACTGGAGCCTTTGTAGACATCGAAAAGTCGGACTCCGGACAACAGGTCTCCGCCGGCTTTGCAGATTTCGGTTTCGATCTTTTCGGCGGGAATCGTTGCATCCACGACAACGGCAATATCGCGGAGATTCGCCGGATAGCGGGCAACTGGTGTGTAGGTGTATCGTTCCGGCACAACACTTTGCAGGGCTTCCAAGTCAATCTCGCCCACCAGGACTTTTCGTCGACCCAGATCGAAACTTTTTTCGGCCAGCCGAGGATGCATTTGCCCGAAATGGCCAATGAGTTTTCCGGCTACCTGTAGTTCGGCACCACAACCGGGATGCAAATAGGGAACCGATGATTTTTGGTATTTAATCTCGTTCAGGTGCAAATCCTCAACCAAAGCCTCGATGATTCCCTTGATATCGAAGAATTCCAACGGCCTCGCTTTGGGTTCCCCTAAGGCAGAATCCTCCCAGAACTCAGCACGCCGTTTTCCGGTCAGAAATAGCGCTAATCGCTGCGATTCTTGCGGCAGCTTTTGCTCTTCCTTCGGGATATAAATAGGCCCAATCTCAAACAGCCGCACGTCTTCAGTATTGCGGAGATTGGCAGCGGCCACCTCCAGGACACTGGCCAAGATACTTTGCCGCATGACGACTCGTTCACTGCTGACCGGATTCTTCAAGCGAACGTATTCCTTTGCTGTTCCAAATAAAGGTGTTTCCCGTTCCGGCATGGTCAGAGAGTAGGTCTTCACTTCTTGCAAGCCGGTTGTCACCAGAATATCCCGAATCTGTTCCTCAAAAACTAACGGCACATTGGTATGTTGCACCGGCAGTTGGTCCGCCATTAGGGTAGCCGGAAGTTTGTCGTAGCCGAAAATTCGGGCGAGATCTTCAATCAGGTCCGCTTCTCCTTCTTGAATATCAAGCCGTTGAGATGGCGTTGTGACTTTCAACGTATCGTCCGATTGAGGCTCCACTTTAAATTCCAGCGACTCCAGGATCTGCTG
>CAZPPD010000995.1:0-2339 GCA_964588185.1 uncultured Alcaligenaceae bacterium
CGGCACGAAGAGGGGATACGAAGGACACCTCCGAATATACGCAGACATTGCCTGTTTCCCCTCCATGATTACAAGAAGGTTAATTGGGGACGGCTCTTGCAAATTGAGCCGTCCTTTTCAAAATGCCCACTCTTACTCAAATCCAATCGTAATTTCGACCTTTGAAAGGACATTAGGCCATGAGAAACACCCTCGCTCTGGTTGCGCTGGTTTTGGGTATTTATTGCCAGATCCCAACTCAAATAACAGCTCAGGAAAAACAGGACCTCAAATCATTACAACAATTGCTGCGTGGAAAAGAAGTAAGCAAAAAAATTGAAGCCGCAAATGCCTTGGCTGAGATGGGTTCGAAGGCAACTCCGGCAATCCCCCTCTTGATCCAGGCAATGTCCGTCGATAACGAAGACCTGCGGTTGAATGCTGCCATCGCCTTGGGCAAGATCGGCAAAAACTCGGTAGCTCCATTAAAGGCCCTCCTCAAAGCAAATGATGAGAACCTGCGTTTTTATGCCGTGTGGGCATTGGGATGGATTGGTCCGGATGCCAAGTCCGCCGCAAATCAAGTAATTGCCCTTTTGGATGATGAAAACAACGATGTCCGCAGAAAAGCCGCCTACACATTAGGTCGCATTACACCGGAACCCAAGGAAGCGGCTAAAGTCTTAGTGGCCGCTTTCGAGGATAAAGATCCCGATGTCCGCACTGCGGCCGGCAATGCCGTTGCCAACTTCGGCAAAGCTGCCGTTCCTTTGCTAGTAGCCGCCTTAAAAAAAGATTCCAACCAAATCAAATCGTTAGCAATAACGGCCCTTGGAAAGATCGGCTTTGATGCCAAAAATGCCGTGCCGTCTTTGGTGGAAATTTTGAGCGATGAACAAAGCAGCTTTCGCAGCCAAGCAGCCGATGCTCTGGGAAAAATTGGCAGGCCTGCTGTCTCCGCTTTAGCCAAAGCGTTGAAGATCGGAAAAACCTCCACTAAATCCATGGCCCTGAACGCCTTGGCCAAGATTGGTGCCCCCGCCGTTCCGGAAATCATGGAAGTTCTGGATAAAGGTTCCGTTGAAATGCGCCGCCAAGCCTCGCAGCTCCTAGGTCCCATGCGCATCAGTGACAAGATGGTTGTTATTGGCCTTGGTTTTGCCCTCCGGGATGAGGATAGCCTCGTCCGCCAAAATGCTGTCAACGCTCTCCAGGCCCTTCAAGCCGGAGCCAAGTTTGCAGCTCCTTATTTGGAAGAAGCGCTTGTTGATGTTAATCCCCATGTCCGCAGGATGTCTTACTATGTCATGCGAAATAACTGCTAAGATCCAACGAAGGCATTGCTCAAAGGTTTGGAGAGTGAGGATGAACGCATTCGGATTAATACTGCCAGCTTGATGGCTCAGGTAGGAGTTTCCCGCGACAAAGCAGTTCCAATATTAGTCAAAGGCCTGAAACATGAAGACTTGGCTATTCGCATGCAAGCTGCCGATTCCCTCGCCCGGACCGGCCAGGAAACCAAGAAAGTCCTTCCCGTTTTGATTGATGGGATTAAACACAAAGACGTGGTGATTCGCCGGCAAGCAGTAACGGCAATTTCTCGAATGGGAATTAACGCCAAGAAAGCTTTCCCGTTTTTACTGGAGGCTTTGGATGATAAGGACCGGCAGATTCGTCAACAGATTGTATATGTGGTCCTAAATTACCCGGATAAAAAAGAATCCATTAAACTGATCGGCCGACTGCTCAAGGATCCGGACCCCACCATTCGGAGGACAGTGGTCCAACGCCTATACCAATTTCAAGAAAAAGGGGTCCCCTATCTTTTGAAGTGTTTGCAGGATGAAGAATCGAATGTTCGCCTCTATGCGATTTGGGGTTTTTACAATATTCGCAAGAGACCTGACAGTGCTCTTCCCAAGATAGCGAAATTGATCGAGGACAAAAATAACAGCGTCCGCTCCGCCGCCACCCAGGTGTTGTGGCGTTATGGGGAAAAAGGGATACCCTATTTGGTGGATGCCTTGGAACATTCGGACCAAAATGTCCGTCAACAAGCCATCAATGGACTGATGAATATCCGAGGAGATGTGTCTGTAGCTACTCCCAAGATAATAAAGATGCTCTCCAAGGAGAAGATTGCGTATGTGCGGGCCAATGGAATACGCTTGTTGGGGAAGTGCGGGACAAAAGCCGTACCGTTTTTGGTGGATTCTCTGGATGACAAAGACGCCTCGATTCGGCAGGCTTCTTTAAACGCTTTGAGTGTTATCCGGCCCAAAGATTTTCCAGCTGCCGAGCAAATATTCACCATAGCCAAAAATGATGAGCAACCGAACGTCCGAGCTTCCGCAGTCCGA
>CAZPPD010000996.1:0-2336 GCA_964588185.1 uncultured Alcaligenaceae bacterium
GGCAGGAATCATTCTACAGGCCCTTCTCCTGAAAATCGGCCACCAAATAATCTCTCGAACCAAAATCGGTTGGGATGATGATTTCATCAAGCTTTTGCCGGGGCCATTGCGGCTATTTCTTTCGGTATTTGTCATTTCCTTGCTTTTGCCCCTTGTCGAGCTGAGCGAGGAAGCCGAAGGATATTTCCATCCAATCTTGTCTTGTTTTCTCATAGGGGCCCTGATTTGGTTTCTGCTGCGGTTTTTGGAATTTGGTGCTCAGTATGTCGAAAAACATTTCACCAAAGGGGAAGAACCCGGTTCCAACCATGCTCGGGCGATTCATACCCAAGTTACTGTTGTTCGGGTCATCCTCAGGGTCATTATCGTGTTGGCCGGTTTGGCAATGATGCTGCTGCAGTTTGATGTGGCTGCCAGCTTGGGCCGAAGTTTACTGGCATCGGCCGGGGTTGCCGGTATCGTAATGGCCTTTGCCGCGAACAAAACCCTCGGCAATCTTTTTGCAGGGTTGCAAATTGCCATCACTCAGCCCATAAAAATCGGCGATGTGGTCATCGTTGAGGGTGAGTGGGGGACGGTCGAGGAAATTAAATTTACCTTTGTGGTCGTCAAGATTTGGGATTTGCGGCGTTTGGTGGTTCCGGTTTCCTATTTCCTCGACAAAACCTTTGAGAATTGGACGCTAAATTCGGAAGAATTGTTGGGAACAGTTTATCTCTACACCGATTACACAGTACCCATGTCGGAGATCCGAGAAGAATTAAAGCGTGTTCTGGAAAACCACCCGGATTGGGACAAAAAAACTTCGGGTGTCATCGTTACTGCCCTGAAAGAAACCGTTGCCGAAGTCCGCATTCTGGTAAGTGCAGAAGACAGTTCCAAGATCTGGAATTTACGATGCGATGTTCGCGAGAAGATGTTAACATGGTTACAATCGCGCGGGAAATCTTACTTGCCTACTTACCGATTGGCCGGAAGTGGGGTTGGCGGCAATGGTGCATCGGAGAATGTAAACCGTCAATCTCAATAAACGATCCCCTCTGACCAAAGCCGCGGTGTCAATCAGTAGGTCGGGTCTCCCGGCTCGACCGGTTTAAACAAGCAAGGAAACTGGCCCTTAAAACAAACGAAAGCCCACTGGAAACCAGTGGGCTTTTTAGGTTTAGCTTGGCAAACTGAATGAAACTTAGGAAAGTTCTCCAACCCGATAACGGGTGAATTTCAAATATTCGAAGCCATTATCTTTAAGTATTTGGCCGACTTTTTTGGTTTCGTCCTTTACAAATGGCTGATCGAGCAGCACATTTTGAGCCAACCACTTATTAAGCTTCCCTTGGACCGACTTCTCGATGATTTCATCAGGCTTTCCCGCCATCTTGGGGTCTTCCTTGGTTTGCATGACCGCTACTTTTTTCTCCGCTTCAATTGTTTCGGGTGGCATTTCGTCCCGAGTTCCGGCCATCGGACTGGTGGCGGTGATGTGCATGCAAACGTCTCGCAGAATCTGGGTATCGCCCTCGCCTTTGACTTCTAAATGAGCCCCTACAGAACCATCATGATGGCAGTAGAAGCCCTGTGTTCCGGTCGCACAATGAAAGCGGGCAATTTTCATGTTTTCCCGGAGTAAACCAATGGCGTCATTCATTCGGTCGCTGATTTTTCCGGATCCAAAGGATTGCTCCAGCAGAGCTTCTACGGAATCCGGTTTTTCCTCGGCAATGTGTTTCACCAGATCATTGCATAGTTCGATAAACTGCTCGCTTTTGGCAACCGGAGCACTTTCGCAACGAACTTCCAGGATTGCTCCGATTTTCTTATCCGGATCGTAATAGGCAATTACTCGGCCCTCGGCGGCTTCTTTATCCCCACGCTTGACAGCCACGTTTTTAAACTGGGCGCGGAGAATTTCCACTGCCTTTTCCAGGTCTCCTTCTGCTTCCACGAGTGCTTTTTTGCACTCCATCATCGGCAGATTGGTTTTGTCTCGAAGGTTTTTGACAGCAGCGGCGGTAACTTCACTCATGGGCATTTACCTCTTTCGCAACGACCCCGTAGGAATGATCATTTGCCAAGAATTCGGATCAGCGGGTGCCAACCCACTAACAATCTTAGAAATAGTTATCTTATTATTCAACGACAGCAGGAGAAGGAGTCGGGTTCGGTTGGGGTGCTGCTGGTTCCTCCGTTTGATTAACTACCGGGACGCGGCCCCGCTGGAGACTTTGGGCTTCGGGCGGCAGGGAGGCCCGGCCTTCGATAACCGCATCGGCCAGCTTGGCCATGATTAATTCGATGGAACGACTGCTGTCGTCATTGACGGGTATGGGCAAATCAAT
>CAZPPD010000997.1:0-2331 GCA_964588185.1 uncultured Alcaligenaceae bacterium
CGGATTTCAAGGAAAACTCCCCCTGCTCGTTGGTAGTTCCGTAGGCAGCCGGTCCCCCCGAAACCGATTCCAGCATTACAGCGGCACCGGGAACGGCTTCCCCATTCAAATAGACTTTGCCGCTGACCGGATAGCGATTGTCGCCGCATCCACCAAAAGCCATAAAAACAAGTAGCAGGAAAAGACTGCGTTTTTCTTTCATCCTGTTTCCCAGCCCGAAGTTTTTCGGCGTGAGTCCCGATCAGGGAATGGTTGCCGGTTGATTGTCTGCCTTTGCACCCAAATACTGATAGGTCCAATGATCGATGGTCTCGAAAAGAAATTGAACGGAACCGTCGCCGAAAAGAAACTGAGCCCCACCCGGATGCCGTGACCGAAAGCCCAGTTCCGTAGCCCAATTGCACCACTTCTCACATCCATCCGGACCATTGTTACACGAGTCGTAATTGATTGGATAAATCGTCCGCGTCAAGCCATTGCCATTATTCGATCGCGCCCAACCCTGATAATGGTGGATGGAACAATCGGGAAGGACTTCTCCAAAGAAAATGGTGTTGCTAAGCCCATCCTCAATGTCATCCAGTTTAACTCTGGTTCGCCGGCGCGTGAAAGGGCCGGCAAAGTTATTGGGATTATCATATGGTTCCTAGGCAAATTAATTCCAGCTGTTAGTGCAAGAGCAAGAAGGACTGGTAATTCCCTTTGATGGCCCGCAGGATGCGGCATAACTTTGCAGGGCCCGCCCGGAACTATTTATTCGTTCTCCGGTTGAAGGGCAAAGGTATGTGGGGACCACGGTGGAGGCTAGTAACCGGGTTTCTCCCGGGTAGGTTTGATTATCCGTAGCCGAATTCAGATCATACAGCTTATGTAAATTGTTAAACTCCACATAAGGCAGCAAACGAATATAGATGGAACCGCGCCAAGTGCTGGTCGCCCCGTCCCAATGGGCTCCGGCAGGCAAGGTGTGGTAGTTCATTTGATATTGGTGAAGTGCCAGCCCGATTTGCCGGAGATTATTGGCACATTGAATCCGAGCGGCTGCTTCGCGCATTTTTTGCACCGCCGGCATTAACAATGCAATCAACAACGCGATGATGGCGATAACAACCAACAATTCTATTAGCGTAAATCCCTGCCTCTTCATGATCCTGCCTTTGGGAATTGGATACGGAAGATAAAAACCCGAAGCAGTACTATTCCGCTTCGGGTTTACAATCAACATATTTCATTGTCCCAAAAAGAAACACTACTCGGAAGCATTTTCCACCAAGAACTCACGGGTTCGGTTAACTCCCGGTTGCGGCATCGGATATTTGCGGTCCGGACCAAGTTGGACCGGAGCTGGAGAATCATTCGTGAGCTGATTTACCGTGGGACCTAATTCGTGCTCATGGTTCAACATCTGATCCCGAGTAATCAATTGACCGGTGTGGCAAGCCATCCGGCCCATGGCAGTGATCAAGCTGGCTTCCGCTCCGCGTGCTGCTTCATTGTAGCGGCGGTTGTTGCGAATGGCGTCCATCAAGTGATTCCATTCCAATTGGTAAGGATTCGGTTCATTGCGATTCGGGTAACGCCAAACTTCATCCCGGGTGACGAAATTGTGTCCCCGGAATATCTTGCAGCGAGCCGGTGAATGTCCGGAACGGGAGATGATCGCAGACCCTCGAGTTCCATGGGCATAGCTGGCAAACTCCTGATGGCAGCCCGGAATATTACGGCCTTCCAACATTAATTTGGTGCCGTCACCAAAGGTGTACTCGACGGAATAATGATCGAAATTCTGGTCCACATTGTCCCCGCGAAAATGGCGGCCGCCGCTTCCTTTGGCTTGGACCGGCCAAGCATCCTTCATCCAGCAGCACTCGTCGATGTTATGAATCAGGAAATCGCTGAATGCGCCCCCGCTGGCCCACAGGAACGCGTGGAAGTTGCGGATCTGATACATCAGCTCGCTCATGTTGTTCGGCTTGGGTCCGACAAAGGCAGAGCCAATCGGACCTTGTTGGCGATAGGCTCGCAACAGGGTAAGGTCGCCCATTTGGCCATTGCGAATACGCTCCAATAATTCCTTGCGGGCATCACAATGACGGCACATTAGACCGACGCCAACCTTCAAGTTCTGCCGTTCCGATTGTTCTGCCAGCGCCAGCAGCCGGCGAGTGGAAGGGCCGTCCACGGTGACGGGTTTTTCCATAAAGACGTTGAGGCGTTTTTCGATGGCGTAGGTGAAATGAACCCAGCGAAAAGCAGGCGGAGTCGCAAAGATCACCACATCTCCTTCACTCAAGCAATCCATGGCTTGGCGGTAGGCGTAAAAGCCAATGA
>CAZPPD010000998.1:0-2328 GCA_964588185.1 uncultured Alcaligenaceae bacterium
TTCTTGAAAGAATTGGGACCCGTATGCGAGGAGTTCAACATTCGCAACGGTTGGATTGGCGGAATACCAAAAGGTCGCAAGATTCGGTTGGCGTTTTCCGGGAATATTCCACCTCGTTGCCGCCAGCGATTGCGAAACATTTGGACAATCTGATTTCCTGCCATTTTACAGCAATATTATTTGCGTGGCGGTCCTTTCCCTTTCTTCTTCATTCCCGGTCCTTTGGGCAACAGGTGATGAAAAAAATCCAATGGATTGTCCCGAGGCCTTTTCTTTCCCCCAGGCGGTGGAGGGTTGTGGGGGCTCCGCTTAATCTCTTCGAGGTCTCGTTCTACTTTTCTGATCAGGAACTCCACAAACAACGGTTTTTTTTCGGCGTTTTTGACCAGCAATAAATCCTGGTAGGAAGCTTCCAGTAATTTTTGTGCGGCCTTGGGATCCTTTCGTTCTTTTTGCAAAAACCGGGCCTCAGACTGGCGGATGATCGCCAACCAGATCCGGTAAGACGGAACATCCGGGAACCGTTTCACCAGCCCGGATTGCAGTTCCACTGCTTTTTTGAATTGCAAGCCGGCTTCGTCAATATTTTCCTTGGCGGGTTTCGCTTGGTGAAAAGGCCCACGATGAGGCAACAAGTGCTCTGCCAATTTGTGGCGAATGCGAACTTGGGAAATGGCGTAGTCGGGAATATTGGGATTTTCGGCGAGCAACTTTTCGGAGAGGGCGAGTGCTTTCTTCAGTCGGCTTATTTCCAACTGATAATTCGAATTTTCCCAGGCGGAGAAGAAGCCGACCGTTTGGAAATAGGTTTCGCTCAAATCATAACGGTATTCCTGGGAGGGGTACTCTTTGACCAACTCTTCCAGAATTTGAATTGCTTGGTTTTGCTTCTCCTGGCCCTCGGGCAAGCCCAGCCTGGCAGAAAACCGAGATTCCTCCCTCAGGCACAAAGCCAACAAATGCTGATAATCCGGAACCTTGGGATACTCTTTGACCAAGGGCTTCAGAATTTGTTGAGCTTTTTGGATGTGCGGTAATTTCTCCTTATCCAGAGGTTCCGGCATCCTTGGCGGCCCTTTTTTCTTGCCTTTGTGGAAACCCTTTTTGTGCCGGCCTCCCTTTTTTCCTCGCTTCGGCGGATGCGGTGGCGGCGGAAGGGGCGGAATTAGGATTTTTTCCAGAGTAAAACGCTTACCCATCAGAAAATGCGTTCTGGCCAACTCATATCGGAAATGACGTGATTTTTGGAGATCCTGATGTTGGCAAAGCATTTCCAGCGAGGTAAAAAACGATTTCTCAGCATTCCTGCGATCACCTTGAGATTGGTAGATACTTCCAAGTCCATTGTGGAGCTGGGCTATCTGCAAAGTGTAATCTTTCTCCTCTGGATTGTTTTCTTGGAGATCCTGATATTGGTTAACCGCTTCGGCAAAGGCCACCTTTGCCTTGGTGAAATCTCCAAGGAATCGATAAATATCCCCAATTCGCCATTTGGCCTTTGCTGCGGCTTCCTGGAGCCGCACATTGTCGCTGCCCAACTTGGCAAGTTTGGTGTAAACCACAAGGATGTCTTCCAACATTGCCGCCGATTGTTTGGAGAGCACCGGGGGCGTCGGCACCGAAACATCTTCTCCATCCGCAGATACGGTTAGTTTCGGAGAATCCCCCAGATTTCGTGGCGACGATCGCGTAATGACCTTATCCAAGGCTCCCAGGGCAATTTCCAGGATGGCTTCGGATTTTTCCCGTTCTTTGGATTCGCTTTTCAAAGCCTGACTGGTCAGAACGTAGGATGCCGAAGAAATTGCCGTTACCAAAAGGAGTAACAGCAGGACAGCAGCGGACAAGCTTGCCACCATCGGATTGCGCCGGCTCCATCGCCACAATCGCTCCATGGAAGTAAGCCGCCGAGCGAGAATGGGCCGGTCTTCGAGGAATCTTTCCAGATCTTTGGCAAGCTCTCCGGCATTCGCGTAGCGCTGTTTGGGATCTCGAGAACATGCCTTTTGCACGATAGTGTCCAAGTCCCGAGGGATCACCGAATTGAAGGTTCGGGGATGGGGCAGTTCCGCCAGTGATTTCTGATGAATCAATTGGGCCTGATCGGCATCCCCGTAAGGAGAGCGAAAAGCAACCAGCTCAAAAAGGGTCAGGCCCAAACTGTAGACATCACTGCGGCCATCCACTTTGCCCTCCAACTGTTCGGGCGCCATATACTTCAATGTCCCGACAACTTCACCGGTTCGACTGAGTTCCTCCTGCTCCAAAGCTATTGCCACGCCAAAATCCGTGAACCAAACCGTACAGCAGGCATCAATCAGGAGATAT
>CAZPPD010000999.1:0-2315 GCA_964588185.1 uncultured Alcaligenaceae bacterium
ACGGCCTCACCTTACAAATGGCCACTCCCACAGAAACAAAATTTATTGACGCAATCGTTGGGGGCCCCGGAGACGATGTGATTATTGGCTATGAGAGTGACTATCTACTCATCGGGCGAGACGGCAGTGATACCTTGGTCGGCGGCGGCGGCAACGATCAACTCAACGCCAATCGGGATTACTCCCCGGATGTTGACGCTATGCCCAACGGGAACGCTCCTGCGGGCTTAAATAATCCTTATGACCGGGACGACGATTTAACCCAATTTGTTACAACCCAAGGATTATTCCAGAGTCCTTCGCAAACGGCGACCACGGTCTTCAATAATTTCGGGTTTTTCGGTTTTGGCGAGGGAACCGGCGCTGCTTCCGATTTTACTTTTGCCAACGGGTTAAATCCGCTTCCTTCAAACGACATTTTGAATGGCGGCGATGGCAATGATGCGATGTTTGGATTTAACAACGCTGCTGTAACGGTCTTGGGCGGAAATGGAAACGACATCTATTCCACCAATATTAATGGCGGTTCGGCATTGCTCAACATGGGAGCGGGGAATGATACCCTGCTCTATACCAATGGAGATACGGCGATTGGCGGCTTAGGAGATGATTCGATTACTGCCGCTGGAGCCGGGAATACCGCTGTACTGACATTCCTGTTTGGTGAAGGCGGGAACGATACCATCAACGGCATTGCCGGGCCCACTGAAATTCGCGGCGGCGGCGGGACGAATGTTCTCGCTTTCCTGGATAACCTGGACACCATTATCAGTGAGGGTGGAACCGACAATATTATGGGCGGCACGAATGGGGCCACAAAAGTTGGTTTTTAATCTGAACTTTGCTGAGCCGAGAGATATAAAAGCAGCGATTTGCATCGCTGCTTTTTGTTTGGCCGTTGTTTGGTGAACCATGCAAGATTGGTATCCGCATGAATTTGTGCAACTCTTATCCCCTACAGGGCAAAAGGCAATCGCGACTGCACAAGAGTTGAAACCATCAGAACAAACTCTTCTGCGTTGCCTCAAGAATCTGCAGAAAACCTACCCAAGGGAATTGGCCCGATCCGCTCTTGATACTGTGTTGCTTCGGAGCAAAGCCAAGTCCCAACGCAAATTTTCCCGATCGGGGAAGATGTACTTTACTCGCGAAGGATTGGAACAAGCGACCAACGAAATGATTTCCGGTTACCGGGCAAAACGCTTCTCCGCTTATGAAAAGGTGGGAGATTTTGGCTGTGGAATTGGCGGGGACACCTTGGGTTTGGCGAAAATGACTTCGGTTTTAGCCATTGATCAGGACCTGCTCCGATTAGCAATGGCCAGGGAAAATTTGAAAGCGTATGGTGTCGATGAACAGGCGGATTTTTGCCCGGGGGATTTTACCAAGGATCCCTTGCCCTCGATTCCGGCTGCGTTTTTCGATCCTGCCCGCCGGTCTCAAGGCAAACGCTACCTTTCGATTGAATCGTATCAACCACCACTCTCCATATTGCCAACTTGGCAACAATCTATTCCTGGCATCGGAGTCAAAATAGCCCCGGGAGTTGCATGGGAAGAAATTGAAACCATGGACGCCGAAGTGGAATTTATTTCCCTCTTTGGCGAGCTAAAGGAATGTGTTTTATGGTTTGGCCCACTGAAAACCACCAATCGGCGAGCCACCGTTTTACCCGGGGAACATACCCTGGAAAGTGACTTTCCTTTTCCAGACTCAGAGGTATCTCCTCCGGGAAGGTATTTATATGAACCCGACCCTTCGATTCTGCGATCCGGTTTGGTCACTTTTCTGGGCCAGAAAATTGAGGCCAAACAGTTGGACCAGGACATCGCCTATTTGACTGCTGATAACAAAGTCTGCACGCCTTTTGCCAAGCGGTATTTGGTAGAAGAAGCTTTTCCGTTCCATTCAAAAACGCTCAGGGAGGTCCTTCGCCAACGAAATGTGGGCCGGGTAATTATTAAAAGGCGGGGTTCCCCGGTTGATCCTGTTCAATTGACCCGGCAATTGGGGTTATCCGGACCGGAGTCCCGCGTGGTGTTTTTGACACGGTTCCGGGGGGAACCGTTTGTGTTGATCGCATTTGGGCAAGAATTGGAATCTTCTCCTGACCAATGAAATTGGCAGATTCAGTCGATCCGGTAAATTCTTTCCACTCCGGACTTCGGCAATGGTTTAAAAACTTCCGATACACTTAAGGGTAAGTATAGAGCACGGCCCTCTGTCAAATTAGAAACAATCCCCTAGCATAAATAGGGAGAAGAGTATTTGCCAAAATTATAGTAATACAAACTTTATATAAGCCCTGTTTATTT
>CAZPPD010001000.1:0-2305 GCA_964588185.1 uncultured Alcaligenaceae bacterium
GCAGACAGCTCAAATATATGTGGCCGGAGAAATGTCCGACCCTCATGGGACCCAACAAACTTGTGCCAATGCGATCTTTCAGGCCGTCCGCCAAGTCCGCGAACAAGGGCAGGATTTTGAGGTCTGGTTGTATCGTGGCGCTTGGGAAGAATGGGAGCCGCATGAGATTGAACGGGTGGTTCCAATCAGCCCCGTGGACCTGGAAAAAAAGAAACAGGCTATCTTTCGTCACCAGTCTCAAAAGGACCGAGCCATGTTTCCGGGTGGAGCGGACAGGAGGGAATTTTGGCAAAGAGCCGAAGATCGGAACCTGAATACGGCCAAGTTGTATGACACATTGGGATTGCCCGAATTTTACGCCCTGGAAGGATTTGTGCAATGGCGCGGAGACTGAAGTAAAAACGGAGGTCCCCCCCTCATTGGGTTTTCCTCTACTTTTCATTTCACTTCAGCCTCCTTCTCTTGATTTCCGACGTATGATGTAAATAGGCACTAGGTGGCAAGGTAACCAACAGGGGGACTCACATGAGCTCGACCGGGAACAGGGCATCGGGGGCGTCCAAAAGACCATCACGCCGGGAACGGATCATGACACTGACGACCGCCCGCAAGATGCTCCCCTTGATTCAGCGAATTGTTAAAGATTTCCTGGATCTGCACAAACAACTCGACAAAATTTTACCCGAACAAAAAAGGCTTGAGCGCCATCGCCGGGATCTCTCCTGGCCGGAACGACGGCGAAGATATATTCTTGCGGATGAGGTCAAGGCAATTGAAAAGCAGCTCGAGGAAGCTTTCCAGGAATTACACCAGCTGGGAGTTGCAATCATAGATGCCGGCTTAGGACGAGTTGGCTTTCCGACGTTGGTCAACAACCGGCCTGCCTATTTTGCCTGGTGGCCGGGCGAAGTGGATATTACTAACTGGCATTTTTCCACTGAATCCCGCTGCCGGACCATTCCGGAATCCTGGGTGGAGGCCGATAATGCTTCCATGAGTGGGAAGACCTGAACGGATTTTGAAAAGTATTGTTAGGACCTCAAACCCGCCTTTGGGCGGGTTTTGATTTTTATTCGCTAATTTTTTTGGTTCTTTCCATTGTTTTGTGAAAAACATTAGTCAGCCCGACAGCTTGATTGAGCCTCTCTTCAATTTCATTGACCCGTGCTGTTTTGCCTATAGTTTGGAAATGATAAAGTCCCCTTTCACTTCAATTGTTAGATCCTTCTCACCCAGAACACTCCGACCCGGTGGGCCCCGAAAAAATGCCTTCAAGAAATTAGGGTTTTGGCCTGTAAACAGGTATTTATCGCTAAAAGCCTTCATTTCGGGGATTTCGATAAATCGTTTAGCGAAACCAATCGATTGCTCGATCTTATCAAACCAGGTCTTCGGCCGAAGGAGAAAATCCGGTAGCCCTTTACTCGCTCCAGGAATAACAACAACGGTTTGGACTATAGCATCGTCAATGTCCCGCCTAACGTAACTTGCTTCCATGAATGCCAGCGGAATTCCTTTCCATTTTCCTGTAAGGAGATCCTTAACAATCATTTCGCCATGGGAATTTTCGTACAAAAACAGGGTCATTAGTATTTGGGCGTACTGATCCCGTTCATCCTTTTTGCCCCACTGGAGTCCCAGTCTCTCGGTTTCTTCAAAAATCTCGATTCGATCCTTGAACCTGGATTGGGACAAAAACATGAGTAAGAATCCTAGTAATCCGAGCATAAAAAGGAAAAAAGCAGCCCCCCCGAAGGGTTGAAGATTCTTAGCTTTCAACAAGTGACCAACATAGAGGGGGACCACGCATCCGACTGGGATCAAAATCATGGAACTCATTTCATTCCTGCTAATAGTTCTTTTTTTCCAAAGTTAACTTAAGCGACAAGTTCAATGTGCCTCACCAATCGCTTCCAAATGGGCCACCACAATACTGATGTCGTCGTAAGATACTTTCTCCTGGAGTTCCACAAAGATTGGCTTTAGCCTCTCGATGCCCACCTTCTTGGCGGCTCGGGAAATAAGAGCGTATAATTGTCCACTTATCCAGGGCGAAAGATTATCCGGTCGGTAATCTCGAATATAATCGCAAAGGTAACCGCGAACTGTGCTTTGGGCTTTTCCGGTTAATTCCATTACCGCCTGAACGGACTTCCCCATTTCAAACTTTTGGAAGGCCAAGGCTTTTGTCGGCGAAATTTTGGAAGACGCGGGTTTGGGGGAGGATCGAGCGAACGGTTGATCCATTGCAACATTGTTGTTCTTGCAATATTCGACGATTGCGGACAGAAACTGTTGTCCATAG
>CAZPPD010001001.1:0-2305 GCA_964588185.1 uncultured Alcaligenaceae bacterium
GTAAGGCACATCCACCCGCTTTGCTTTGGATAAGTCGATTCGATCATCGGCAAGGTCAAATTCGAGTTGAGGGTCTTCACTTAATTGCATTGGCAGACGGACAGTGAAAGTGCTCCCCCGACCCAACTCACTTTGCAACATGACCTCTCCGCCAAGAAGCTTCGACAGTTCGCGAACAATGGATAATCCTAACCCGGTACCGGCATGTTCCCGGGTCAGTGGATTCCCGGCTTGGCGAAACTTTTCGAATACCAGTTCCTGTTCCTCGGGAGCGATTCCGACTCCGGAATCGGTGATGGTCAGCACCAGATTCAGGCCATCTACTTCTGCCTTGATTAGTATCCTGCCGCCTTCCGGAGTGAACTTGATGGCATTGGAAAGCAGATTTTGCAAGATTTGTTGGAACTTGGTTACATCCTGACGCAAGACCGGGATGTCGGGAGCAATCTGGGTGCGAATATCAATATTTTTCCGCTCCGCCAGCGGTCGAAACATATTCACCATGGCTTCGCAGACATCATGAATGCTGAATTCTTCCAGGCGGAGCTGCATTTTGCCGGCTTCGATTTTAGCGAGATCCAAGATGTCGTTGATCAAGTTTAATAATTTCTCGCCGCTGCTTTGGATATTTTTTACCCAGCGAAGCTGCTTTTCCCCAAGCTTATTGCTGGAGAGCAACACATCACTAAATCCCAGGATGCTATTCAAGGGCGTTCGCAACTCATGGCTCATCGTGGTCAAGAAATCATTTTTCAGACGGTTCGATTCGTACAACGCCATGTTGGCTTGGGCAAGTTCATCCACCTTGCGGTCCAAGTCGGAATTCACTTTCCGCCAGCGGTCTTGCATGCTGACCAGGTTCCGAAGCATGCGATTAAAGGCATGGCTTAGATCCTCAAACTCATCGCCGGTTTGAATTTCACTGCGGACATTTAATTCCCCGGCAGAAATGGCATCACTGACATCTTTTAAGTGCTTTACCGGTTTGACAATCACTTAGCGATCGATTATCCAGCTTCCGGCCATGATGTGCAGGGCTGTTACCAAAGCAATGGAAATGAGGAAAGCACGATTGATATGAACCGCGTTGGTGATGGCACTGGTTTCCATGGTAATGCGAACAATTGCCGCCAATTCATTCTCCGAAAAGGTCTTGGTTGCCTTTCCCTCGGAGTTGTGGCAATTAATGCACTCCTTGTTGGCACGAACGGCTCCATAGAATAGCAGCTTGGGGCGGTCGCCGGCTAACCTTCGCTCAACTTCATTGGTGGGAGTATCTCCTTCGGAAAATTTCTTCGGCAGATCTCGTTCAAAGGGGTCATTAAATTCCCAAGGCCGGTCAACAAACACGTGATAGACGTAATCGCCAAGCTCCTCGAGGTCTTTGTTCTTCCCCTCGTTGTAGCTCCAGGCTTGTTCCAAAGCCTTGCCATCGGAGGAAAAGTGTTGCAGGTGATCCTTGATAAACAACGGGTTCACCAACAATCGGCAGGTGGTAGTTGCCTGTTTATAGGCCAAGCCCTCAGTCTGCAATGCGTAAAACCAGAAACTGAGGGTGATGAGCACCAGGATAAATGCTCCGAATAGAAATCGGCATTTCCGTTCCAGGCTGGTTTCACCAAGCAGTCGTTTGAAAGAACGGTAAGACATCTTTAGGGCCTGTGGTTTAGATCTATAGCTTTTGACATCGAGGACAAAAATGGGTTGAGCGACCCGCTAATCGTATTCTTTGAATCTGCGTGTTGCACCGTTTGCAAGGAGCCCCTTGTCGACCGTAAACCGAGAACTCATCCTGATATTTTCCCTGCAGGCCGGATCCGCCTAGGTAATTCTTGATGGTTGAGCCGCGATATTCAATTGCCCGGTTCAGGACGGTCACCAAAGCTTTCCGTAATCGGTCGGCTTGGGATTTTGTTGTATCCTTTCCTAATTGTGCTGGATGCAGTCGACTTTCGAACAAGGCTTCATCGGCGTAGATATTTCCAATCCCAGCTACTATTTTTTGATCCAATAATATGGCCTTGAGACATCTTTGGGTTGCTTCCAGACGCCTGCGGAAATATTTGCCATCCAAAGCAAATGGTTCCGGGCCCAATCCTGATTTCTGGAAAAAATCTTGCAGCGCCTGGGCGAAAGTGAACGTCAGGCGCTGTTGTTCACCCCACCGCCGGGCCGTGATGTGGATGATATTTTGCCACTGGTGCTGCAACACAACGTCGATGCCCTGATTATTACCTCAGCGACGCTGTCATCGGAGATGGCTGCTGCCTATGCCCGCACGGGCACCCCAGTTATCCTTTTCAAC
>CAZPPD010001002.1:0-2292 GCA_964588185.1 uncultured Alcaligenaceae bacterium
GCAACATATTTCCTTTGCTATCCCACAGTCTCAGCCAAGGCATATCATGCTGCATGAACATGCCTTCCCAAATTCCCAGCTCGATTCCAAGTTCTGGAATCGGGACGCGGCGGTGTTTGTTTTCCGATAGCCGCTTGTATTTCTTCTTCTGAAGATTGTAAACTTCTAAACTCTCGGTTCTTGAATCAAAGATCCCGTAATAGGTGGATTTAACCACTTGTTCGTAGATCCAGAATTTGCCTTTGCCCGGCCGATCATCCCGTTCTTTTTGGCCGGATCCGGAAACGAATTCCAGAACCAGAAAGGGCGGTTTTTTTTCCTGCCAGAGCACGTAGCTCCGCCGATATTCGCCCTCCAGCATGGGCGGCACATTGGGGACATAAAACCAATCCGGAACGATGGCTCCGTCCAGTGGAGGTTCGGTCAAGCGCCAATAGATACCGCTGTTCTGGCCAATGCAATATTGTTTGTCGGGATGGCGTTTTTCCAGGATGGGCGTGATGGATTGGGTGATTAATGCCCCTTGAGGATTTTCTGAGAAGTTTTCCACGGGTTTTCCATCGCTATCGGGGAGGTCCATATGGTCCGGGAGACTCCAGCCTTCGGGAAGTTCTCCGAGGTTTTCCCAATCAATGATGCCGACAATGGGCTCTTCCTGTAGGTCTTTAGGTTTGGATGGATCTATCGCCACGCGGGATCTCCTTTCGTTCGAGCCACTTCCTGTGGATACCAGCCTAAAAGTATTCGCTACCAACCAATCGTTCACTAAACCACGGAAAGCAGCTTGGTTCAATAGAAGGTCTTTTAGGAGAAAGGCAAAGAGCGAAGCAAGCGTTATTCTTTTGGAGAGTAAGGTTTGCCAAAAATAACATTCGGTGGAGAGGAGGATTGCACTGGTGAAAGCCGAAGGTTTTCAATCCGCTCGGGGTTTGGTTCGTTGTTCGGGTTAATTTCTTTAGGCGGTGGAAGTTTTTCCGGCCTTTTGTCTTCGGTTTGTTTGTCCTCAGACGGCTGCTCATTGAATTCGGGATTAAAGTTGAGGGTTTCTCCCGGCGGAATACGGAGCATCCGTTTAATTTTATGCGAATACCAAATGTGGTGGGGAAGAGTGCCATAAGGCGGCACAGGGGGCAAAGTGTAGTAAGGCGTCGGTTGATAGGATTCATTGTACAATTCCGGCCAGAAGCCGTTTTCATTGACGGTCAACAATTCCAGATTTAAGAAAAGGGAAATTCGGTTTTGGATCAAGTCAATGTGTTCACTCGCAACATTGCTAAGCGAACTGGTGTAAGCTTGTTGGGCTTCGAGGAAGTCGCGGGCGGAAACGTCCAGCTTTCCCAATTGCAATTGTTTGCTGGTGCTCTGAACACGCTCGAAAGCCAAGGCGGCATTGGATATAGCAATCCGATACTGTTCCCGATTCAATTCCAGAGCCCGCAAGTCGTCGCGCACATCAATTTTTATGGAGTCTTCCAAGTTGATAACTGCTCGCAGGGCCACCTGGTAGTTAATTAACGAATTGCGAAAGGCGTTGCGCTGGGCTTTGCGGTTTAGCGGGGCATCAAACTCCAAAACGAGTTCGGTCTGGCTTTCGTCAAACGTAAATCCAAAAGGCCTGTCTTTTTCCGTTCCGATAATCTGCGTCGCTCTCAAATTCAAGATGGACTTGAGGTCGTCCGCGGCTAGTTTGATTCGCCGCCATTCATCTGCCTGGAATCCCCGGAAATTCATCAGGTCAAAGCGTTGGGTTAAAGCCGTCAACATGGCGTCGTCCATGGAAATCTCTATAGGAGCCAATCCTGAATCATCCTGGGCTACCACCCGGGAGCTTTGCGACAGCAAAGCATCAACATCAGCAAGGGTTTTTTGTAATGTTAATTCAGGGCGGGAAACGAGATTCGAGGTTTCCTTTGCCAGATTTTCAAGATCTTTCCTCAGTGATTCTGCCCGAATCACCAGTTTTGGAATGCGGTTTAATTGGCGTTTTTTCAGGACATCATCAAACTCCACGGCCAACTCCCGGCGGCGTTCGTTCAGAAGGATCAGTTTTTGCCGAACGGCTTTTATTCCTGTGCCCTCGGCCTTCCCGGTCCTCGCCAATTGCAGCAACCGGCAGATGAATAGCTTCAAGGAATCATTCAAAGCTTTGGTTCGTTCAAAAATTAGAACCGCCGGAGATTTGTCGCGTATTCGGGATGCTAGGATTCGGCGGTCGAAGTCAACTTCCAATTCGGCCTCGTCGGCGAGTAAGAGGTTGAGCTTAATCTCAAATCCTTGGCGGCCGATATCTTT
>CAZPPD010001003.1:0-2289 GCA_964588185.1 uncultured Alcaligenaceae bacterium
ATTCTCCATCGTCAACGAAATCGAGGATTGCATTTTCTTGCGAAGGACCTAAGGAACTTGGGATTTGCATTTGTCCCTCCCGAATGTCTATAAGAAAGGCCTATTAATGAAGAGCCAACCCGGAAATGGCAAAGTTTCTGAAATATTTTGAAGTTGGCTTTTTTGAGAATATTGGAAGAATAAAGGAAAAGAAAACCATTAGCAAAGAATAAAACCCCGCTGAACTTCCTGAGGATAGGTTGAACAGCGGGGCCGGAACAGAGAAGAGGCCGTAAAGAATTAGGTTAGATCGTAACATCAGGGAAGAAGAAGTCAAGTTGAAATGTACTAAAAATAGGAAAAAATTCGAATGTGGTAACAATTATGATTCTTTTTTTCGTAAGCTCAAATTTTCCAACGGGATAAGTGTGACCTTGCGACCCTTTAAACCCGTATTTTCCTCCCCATTTTTCCCACAAGAACAAGCCCCCGCACAGCTTTTTTTGGAACCAAAAAGGCTATTTGCAATCGACATCACAAGATAAAAAATTGCTACAATTAGAATAATCCATACAATTGTCAGCTGCCATATCATAATTTTTCCTTATTTTTCGTAAAAACTGAATCTTAGGTAGGTTTCGCAGGTTTCTTCCCTTCCCATAGTGGTTTAAACACTTCTTCTTTGCTTCTTTGGTTTTGAATTGCCTCGGTAAGAATCCGCAACGCCCGGCAGGATTCCCGAAAAGCTTCCCGAATCTGGTTTTTGCCTTCGAACTGCTCCACCTTCGTTTGAAAGCGGCGTAGGGTATCCCAATCTGCTTCCCATCCATGCTCCCGCAGGCGGGCTTCTAATGACCCTTGGGCCTTGGCAATTTTCTGCAATAACCCCCGATCAATCTGAAATTCAATTTCCCGATGAATTGTACGCGTTGGAATGATGACCGAATCTTCCACATCTTCTTCCGGGTCGGAATCTTTGCGGATCTGAATTAATAACCCGCCCAATCCGGCGAACAGGGCCAAGGAAGCCAAAATGAAAGTAAAGATGTCGCCCGGATACTCCTGAACGTGAAGGAATATAGCGGCACATGCCAGCAAGATTCCCAATAACAGAGATAGGATCGGCCAAGAAGATTGATACCACGGTTTTTTTCGAGCCAACCCCGGCACTCGATAAGCTTTATTCTCCGGGACTTCCTCGCTTTCAAATTTCCCAACCCGGGTGATGATGAGGGTTATGTTATCCGGTCCACCATGAAGATTGGCCAAATCCACCAACAACTGACAGGCCTCAGCGGGCGGCAAAACGCTGGCCACTGCTCCTATCTCCCGGTCGGTAACCGGTCCGGTCAAGCCGTCACTGCAAACGAGATAAATGTCCCCAGGTTTAACCGGATAGGGACCTTCAATATCCACTTCGACAAATGCTTCGGGGCCTAAGGAACGGACAATGACATTGCTGGGAATTCCGGTTAGTTCCTCGGGAGAACACTTCTGCCGCTTGGCCATTTCCCAAACCAGACTGTGGTCAAAGCTAATTTGTTCGACTTTTCCTTCGCGAATGCGATAGACGCGGCTGTCCCCTACATGGCCCACCCAAACTCCCTCGGGACGAATTACCATGGCGGTACTGGTGGTCCCCATGCCTTCAAATTCGCGGTTTTGCTGGCCCCGGTTGTGAATGGTAGCGTTGCCTTCCAGAAAGGCACGCCGAAGTGCAGGTATGGGCCCATGAATCGCATGTTTGGAATAGATGTGAGGAATAGAATCGGCAGCCAATTTACTGGCCAACTCTCCCCCCGCGTGGGCTCCCATACCATCAGCCCCCAAGAAGATGTACCCCCGAGTTAGCCATTGTACATCATCGGTTGCCGGGAGGATAGCATAGGAATCTTGGTTATGACTCCGCTTCACCCCGACATCGCTCAGGCCGGCAAACTCAAATTTTTTATGACTCGCCAAGGGAATTATCCGATTGCTAAAAGCGCCGTCGAATGACCGCCGGTTATTCAGAGAGAAACTGTTAGAACCATTTCTCCTATCATCCCTTTATTATGCGGGATAAAACACCCTCTCACAACTGCCACGTTCATAAACCCCATGAGAAAATCAGGAATAGGTTCGGTCAAGAGGAATCATCGGCTCTATCTTTCAGAGAGGTTTTTGCCGAAAATGGATTGGACTTTGTTTTAATAGACAAATATTCATTGGCGTTAATAATTTTGTTTGAAGAATTCTCTGTTAACGATTATTTTGAATGTATTCATTCCAATATTCATTGTGTCAGAAAAGGGGTATTCTCTGTGATTC
>CAZPPD010001004.1:0-2288 GCA_964588185.1 uncultured Alcaligenaceae bacterium
ATCTGAACAATCCGGTGAATTTCCCGGGCGGCAAGGACAATCAATTCTATACTGTTCTTGCCAAAGCGTTATTCAAGGAAGGAGATCGGGACGAACTCCTGCGGATACAAAAACAGCATCGAAATCCCGCCATAGATTTAGCTTTGTTGATGTTAACCGAAGATCCGGAGATCATTCAAAAGCAACTGGACAAGGCCCGGGCTCGCTACGACCGCAAAGGCGTATTCTTATGCTGGGATGCCACTTTGAACCTCAATGCCAACCGCTATGAGGAAGCAGCCAGGGGATTTGCCAACGCTCTGGATTATACCCGAGTAAAACCCTGGGGGCGTTTCGGACTTCAAAGATCTTTAATTCAATTAGCGAGAACGGATCCCAAAAAAGCCCGCGAACTGATCCAGGACTTTCTGAAGGAACATTCTAATGAACCGGTGCTTTACCTGACCTACGCCTATGCTTCCCTGCGCTTAGATGATATCGGCCGCCCGAGGGATACATGGCCAACCGTAAAAAACATGGCATCGGCTTTGAATTATTGGGAAAAACTCACTCGAAAAGGTGCACCGCAATCGGCGAATGGGCCGTTGGCTCAAGCCGATTTTTGGGCCTTGGCCAATGACCCGATTCAAGCGCGCTTGCATACCCTACGGGCATTGAAATTGGAACCGGAAAACCCGGTGGCTTTGCGGAAAGCCGTTAATTTCTGCCTGGTAAATCCGACGCCGGAAAAATTCCAGGAAGCGGAAACTTATCTAAAGAAACTGGAAGAACTCAAACCCAAGGACGAGGGGACTTACTTTTCCAAAGCAAATTTCTACGACAAAAAAGGGCAGGCTCAAAAAGCCATCTCCACTTACGAGCAGCTGTTGAAGGAGCACCCCGAGGCGACACGGGGATATGTCAAGTTGCTTGCTTTGCTGCGAGATCAAAAAGATTGGGACCAATTTGCAGTCTGGGTGGATACTTTCCGCAAGAAATTCCCGGAAAATTCTCTACCGGTCCGATTGAAAGTCGCCGTGTTGGCCCGTCAATCCAAAGTCCAGGAAGCCGATAAACTAATCAGCGACTTCATCGCCGAGCGGGTTAAAGAAAGCCAACAGGTGCTGGAGAAGAGGAAGGCACCCAAAGGACTGAACGCAGAAGATTTTGCCAAGCAAAAGCAAATGATCCTGTCCAGATTTCGCAAGAATCTTCACCTGGAACTTCTAAAAGGCTTTATCCAAGCCGAAGCCTGGGACGAGGCGGAGACGAGACTGAAAAATGTCCTGGACGAAGATCCCGATTATCTCCTCACCAAAATTGTCTTAGGGGATATGTACATTCGAAACCACTCTTGGAACGAAGCACGGGAGATCTACAATTCTGTGCTGGATAAACAGCCAAACAATGTTATTGCCGGAAATAATCTGGCGTGGCTTTTGGCAACCAAGTTTTCTGAGGATCCGCAAGCCCTCCAAAAGGCGTACCAAATTGGAAAAAGTCTGCGTATCAGCACTACCAGCAAGAAAAAATTACCCGGAGACCGGCTGCGCATTGAACTCCTGGACACACTTGGAAATATCTACACCAAACTAGGCCGGGCCGACCTTTATAAAGAGATCAAGGAACTCTTCGAGGAAGGACGGCAACGGTACCCTCAAGACCCAAGGATTTACTTGTACCTTGGTCATGCCTGTGCCGGACTCGGGGAACCCAAACAAGCCGAGCAGTTCTTTACGGTCGCCATTAATTTGGCGGAGGATAGCCCGATTCTCAAACAGGAAGAGCGAACCAACGTTATCCAGCAAGCCAAGAAAGGCAAGGAGAGAATAGGGCAGCCTTGATGGATTTGGCTGGTTTCGTTTTACTCCACCCTAAAATTCAGGATTATTTGTTTCCGGTTGGCCCTGCTGCATGGAGGGGGATGGGGATAGCTCTTGAATGCTACTTTTCGGGTTGAAAAGATCCTTCATTTCTTCCCGGCGATGGAAGAATTCAAAGAAGACCGGGCCAATGAGAAGTACGGTTGCGGGCATCCATAAGCAGATCACCGCAGGAAACAACATCCAAAAACTCGCCCGATTGGCCCGGGATTCCGCGTGTTGTTTCAGGGTGGTCCGGTAATTGTTGGAAAATTCCATCAACGCACTGGAAGTATCGGTTCCTAAGCGTTCCGATTGAGTTAGGATCAATGTCAGGTTTTGGACCTCTGAGATTTCCACCCGTTCCGCAAATTGTTGCAAGGAATGCCGCATACTGGTCAGTTCGGCCTGGTGGCGAACGAATTGGAGTTCTTGAGCCAGAGCCGG
>CAZPPD010001005.1:0-2285 GCA_964588185.1 uncultured Alcaligenaceae bacterium
AGATCCTTATCTTTCTTTTGGAGTATACATTGGTTGGCTAATATGTTGAATGCATACTTTTTATCCGGGGACTTCAAATAGCCTTTTAAACCATGCCCACGTTTTTGTAATTCGACTAAAAAATTGGAATGGTAGGTATTGCGTTTATATTTTAATTGCTGCTTGTTATAGGCCTCCAAAAATATTGGAATAGCAGCGTCTATCTCTCCCTTATAGATTTTCATCTTGGCGGAATAGAAATCAATTTCCGGATCACCCGGATGCTTTTTGCGGTGGATAACTATTAGATTATTAAGTGCTTGCCATTGTCTATCCTTAATCATGAGCCGGGCCAAACTGGAAAAGGCAAAATTCCGGTTTTCCGATTGGGCATATGCTTTTAAACCGCGGCCACACTTATGCATAATATATTCATAACGCCAACTAGAACTTCGCTTTCTTTGCAACGAGGCCTCTTTCCACCATTGCTCGTAGTGGTCGGCTGCTTTGTCGTACTTGAAATCCCAAGCGAGTAATTCTGCTTTATATAAGTCAAGTTCAGGATCGTTTTTGTCTTTGCTGCTATGGAGTTTGACGAGTTTTTTCAGGGATCCCCATTGATTTCGATTTTTTAGGCTGCGGGCCGATTCGGCAAATGCCATGCGGGCATTGGGTACGCCTTGGTAGGCTTCAAATAACATTCCTTCGCTTTGCAAGGCGTGGATAAAAGTGGCTACTAATTGTTTTTTTCGATTATCTCGGAATTCTTTGGCAAAATGTTTTTGGAATAACTTGATCGCCTTATCCGTGTGCTTTTTAAAAGCCAACAAACGGTAGCGATACCTCAATAGATTGCGGTCGGAAGGATCATATTTCTGATGAGCACCTACTAATTTTTCGAGTTCCTCATACTTTTGGTTGGCAACACACAAACCGGCTAGCTGGGAGAAGGTTTGATGCCGTTTGCCGACTTCTTTATAGGCAGCCATTATGTTGCCGGTATAAAAGCGAGCTAAAACCCGCGTGTAATCAAAGTTCTTAAGGTGCTTATCCGGCGGGGGATTCTTCATCCCTTTCGTAAATGCCCGGTCTGCTAATTGATAGTTCCGGTTATGAATATGTACTTCGGCTTCATAGAAGGGTATAAATTTATCCTGTGGATATTTTTGACGATGGGCATTGATTAATTCTGCAAGGATATGGGGGCCGGCGGTTATTAGATTCTCTGCCATGATGGGGAATATTTCCTGGGGATTGGGCAAAGCTCGATAAGCTTCTACCGCTTTCCCGGCATTTACCATTGCTTGGATGAAACCAGTTTGATAGTTCCGGCGCAGGTTGACATGCCGCTCTTTTTTCAATGCCGTTTTGATGAGATCAATAGCTTTGTTGAAATTGTTTTCCCAGACATGGGTTAAAGAAAGATAGTAATCCGGACTTGGAGATCTTGGTTCTAATTTCCGCATGGCCAAAGCCAGTTGCTTTAATCCTTCGGGATCGCGGGCCAGACGCCGGTTTTCGGCATAGAGGTGAAAATCGTCCGCGGGATTATTCAGCTTCAGGAATAATTTGCCCAAGTCGTCTCTTTTTCCGTCCACCCCCAAGACATTGAGGAGGCGGTGAAATGCCTGGTTGTCAGTTGCTTTATATTTCAAACTCAAGCGGAAATATTTCCGCGCTTCGGAAAGGCGCTGCAGTCCCTGGTAAGAAGATCCCAAGACAAAGCAGACATCGTTGTCTAGTCCCAGGTGTTTCTTGTAAACCTCCATGTGCTGAATGCTTTGTTGGTACTTTTTTAGATTGCAGTAGGCGATTCCTTGCAAATAGTCCATCACCGGAATATCGGGATTTTTACCCGCAGCAACTTTACAAAGAGCGAGGGCGTCCTGGTATCGGCCCTGGTTGGTATGGATGATGGCGAGCGATAGAAGCCGTTGTGCTTCCAGGAGCACGGGCAGATTTTTTTTCCCCAATTGCTCCAGATCCCTTTGGGCAAAAACCGGTTGTTGTTGAATACTTAAACTTGCGGACTGGAGAACCTGCATTTTTTCGGCCATGTTTCGAGCTTGTATAGTAATGCCGAACCCTTGGATGGTGCCCCCAAGGGTGGACATGCGCAGCCCGGTATCTAAATCCTCGACATCATAGATTTTCCACTTGCCGCATCTTTTAGTAAGCCAATAACGGGTGCGAATAAATCTCCCGGGTTGCAAGGTGTCATGCCTGCCCATGACCACGACTTCGGTTCCCTTGAGTTGCTTGAGGTCTGTGATCTCAAAGTTCTTGCTGAAAACCCAGAACAAGCC
>CAZPPD010001006.1:0-2283 GCA_964588185.1 uncultured Alcaligenaceae bacterium
GGGAGCGTTGGTTCCAACTCGTTGAGGTGGGCGGATTTGTTCGGCGGAGGGTTGTTGCGGCTGGGCGGACGGAGAGGCGTTGTCGCTCACGTCCAGGTCATCTTCCAAGCCTTTTACTCCTTTGCGGAATTCCGTGATGCTCTTGCCGAGGTAGCGGCCGACTTCCGGCAACCGGCGGCCGAATAGCAAGATGCCGATTACCAGGATAATGATGATTTCTTGAGCACCCAATTGGAAGAAAGCAAAAAGCGAAGTCATAATCAGTCCTCTATTGCACGCTGTTGTCTGCGATGGAATTTTTGTATGGGTTGGGGATCTTTCCTAATGGAATATAGCAGTTTTTGGTCGAACAGAAACAGGAAATTACAAAAACTCTATGGATTTTACCTTTAATTACGAATCATGTTTCTTTGATTCTTCTATACCTTCCTTTTGCACCTCTTCAATCCCTTCCTTGGCTTCGGTAAACATTTTGCCCAGTTGTCGGCCAACTTTGGGTAGATGGCGGCTAAAAAGGATTAACGCCAAGGCAGCTACAAGAAGGAATTCCCATAAACCAAGACCGAACATTTAAACTCCTGCTGAGGGGGCTATTAGGTGGGTCTAAATAATTTGATGATGATGTATTATACCCTTCTTCCGGTGTAAACAACAAGGAAACAATAAAAAATCCTCCAGGCATGACTTTGTTCCAAAACCAGTATCCGGCATCCGATTTCCACATTCGAACGATTTCGGATTCTTCCAACGAATTTCAGATCCACTACATGGAACATTTCGACTCTTGGGTCCCCTTTTCCTATTCGGGGTTTCCGGAAAATCCGGCAGTGATTGCCGGGGTTCGGGAAAACTTCCCGGAAACTGATATTATCTTTCGGCTTGGGGCATTTCTTTCGGGTAGAGTTTAGGTGGAAGGGATTCACCATTCCAATCAAGGAGGAAGACCCGTGAAAAGTATTCTTTTTCACACCCTGGCGGGGTTATTCGTGCTGGCGGCGTATTTGGGGATTGGTGAAAATGCCCAGGCCCAGCACCAATACTATAACTACCAGCTGCAACGCTTTTATTATTACCCATACTATTTCTATCCGCATAATTATTGGCCGACTATGGGCCCCCGGTACCCGGAACGTCCCGGACAACCTTACCGCCTGCCCCCGGCTTATATGGCTTATCCTCCTTTTCGCGAACCCACTTGGCGGTATGAATATTGGCAAAATAAGCGATTCTACGGCGGCCACCACTTTTGGCTCGACCAGTTTTGATCCGCTCGTTGTCTGCAAGTCAGGCTCACGGTTCGCTTGACGTGGGCCTGATTTTTGTTTTGTGCCGGTAGGTCGGGTCTCCTGGCCCGACCAAGATACCCCACTGGCTGGGTAGGTCGGGGCTCCTGGCCCGACCCAAAATCCACCATAGAACTGGTAGGTCGGGGCTCCTGGCCCGACCCAAGCCAATTAGACGGGCCGGGAGACACGTCCTACCAATAGATTTCAGCTCAAATCAATTTCCTTTGGGACTGAAGGCGCCTTGGATGGCGTCATTTGAAAACCCATTCGGCACCTGTCCCTCGGAAGCGTAGATGTAAATGCCCGCCACGAAAATTTGTTTCAATGCCGAAATGACAAGGGAAAGTGCGAGCAAGTAAAGTATGCCTGGGATGACCATAGCCAAAGCGAGGGTCAAGGATTCGTTATTCACTCCAAAATACACACCTCCGACGATCAGCAAGAATCCCGGAATGGCCAACAGGAAGTTGATCAGCCCCATGGAAAAGTTACCGGCCAAGGATTCGCCCCAGGTTTGCTTCAGCAGTACAGCGGATCGTTTCAAGGCGGTAAAGGGACCGGTTCGTTCCACGGTCAGGACCGGGACAACAAGGAAAGTTACGATGGACCAGGCAGCCCCGATTAAGCCGATGATGAACCGGCCTACCGCTTCAAATCGTTCTTCCAACATTCGCAAGATTAAACCAACTGTCGCCGCCAATAAGGCCCAGCCTGCGATTTGGGGCAAACGCGAACCTGCCGATCGCAACCCGTCCGACAAGGTGGGGTCGCCGCCTTTGAAACGGATAATGGCACAGGAAACCAACTCACAGTTAAAAAACACGATTACAAAATAGTTCAAGAAGTAAAACAAAAACAGCAGGGCAATCCCAATTGTGGCTTTAACCGGATCGGATTGTTCCGTATTAAATGCCGCGTCCATCCATTCCCCAAACTGAGCCGGTGCCATGGCGATGGGCACAAAAAACGATGCCAACACCAACAGCCAAGCCAAGCC
>CAZPPD010001007.1:0-2277 GCA_964588185.1 uncultured Alcaligenaceae bacterium
AAAGGAATCATTGAATCCCTGGAGTTGCAACGCCCCATTTATTGGGAATCCGCTCGCCATGGTCACTTTGGCCGGGAATTAATTGACTTTACCTGGGAGAAAACCGACAAAGCAGAAGCCTTACGAAGCGAAGCGGGAGTCGCTGCTGTGGCCTAAACGGAGCGGGCACCTACCGGAGTGTTGAAGGGTAGTTTTGATCGTCCCGTCCACTCGGTGTTATCACGTCCTCTCAAACTTGGCGTGCGGGTATTCTTACCGCTTTTCTTTAGCGGCTCATAAAACAATAACAACAATCGCGGCCCTTGGGCTGTGATCAATTTCTTGCGGCCGGTCCGGGCTCACCTGCTCGGACCTTTTGCCGCCTCAATGATTGCCGTATCAATTACCTGCTCCCTTTTAACACATCGCTGTTGACCTGCCGGCTCTTGGGGAATCGACTGCAATAAATGTTGGATGCCGGCATGGAAAGGAAGTTTTCCTCCTTTTTGCCAACAACATTTCCAATTGTTATATATTGAAGGTGTAATCATCAAAGGAATCCCCCACCGGGAAGAACCCCAACTGATTGAAGTATTCTCATGGCAATTAATCCTTACTCTCCTTGTTTGTGCGGTAGCGGAAAGAAATTCAAATGGTGCTGTCAGCCGATTCATGGGCAGCTTGAAAAGGCTATTCAACAGTTGAAAGACGGGCAGAACGAAGCCGGCTTGCGGACGTTCGATGAAATCATCCAAGCCAATCCCAGCAATCCCGAAGTCTATGGCCGCAAGGCGGAATTGTTGTATCACCTCGGGCGAAAGGACGAAGCAGAAGAAAGCATCGACAAAGCTTTTCAGATCAATCCCGACTATCCGTTCGGACATTTTCTGCGAGCACAATTCCGCATTGTCGAGGGAAACCAAGACGATGCCCTACCTTCCTTGCGAAAAGCTGCAGAGGTTTATGACCCCAACACCCAGGGGATCTTGGCACAGATATATATGCTCATCTCCGATTGTGAAATGAAACGCAATCATCCCGTCGCCGCCCACGAAGCGATGCAACTTGCGGTTCAACTGGACCGGGATATTCCAGACTACAAGCGGACTTTGAACACCAGGTTTGGCGAAGATTCGCCGTTGCCCGTATCTGCCAGGAAAAAATACTCGTTCAAGAGCCCAAGTATTGAAGGAAAATCTGCCTGGAAGAAAGAGGTAACTGCTTTGCCGTTGGGCAAGCTCAAAGCCGCACAAAAGGCCTTTCAGAAACTTGTGGAAGAATACCCGGACGATTTACCTGCTTGGTATAACCTGGGGCTAAGCCATGCTTGGTTGGGAAATAATAAGGATGCAATCTCGGCTTTGGAGGAATACCTTCGCCGGGAAGAACGGGATGAGGAAACCACTCCCACGGGTGCTTTGATTGAAGTGTTGCGTTGCGGGGATGATGTGGGGTCTTCCAATTCCGATTACATATCCCATTCCTGGTTATACCACTTGATAGATGGTCCCAAGGTTTCCCGTCTTTTGCAGCAACTGGAAAAGGATAATATTCTGCTTCCCACCCAGATGGACGACCAAAGACAATTGTTCACCGGTATCCTATTGGAATCTCCCACTGTCCTCACGGTTAATCCCACTGGCAAGAAAAAACTCCGGTTTGCAGGATTCTTTTCCATTTTGGGCGAAATCCTTCAGATAAGAAGTCCATGTCCGGAAAAGGTGCGGGACTTGTGCCGGGACTTGGAACAGAAATCCGAAGGTGGTCTCAAAAAGGTGACCGAACTGGAAAAAGGTGCCCATATCCAGGATCTTTTGGCGGAAGCATTGGTATTCCCCATCAATGCCGAATCTCCCCAGGAGGAGGAAGCAGCCGTTTTAGAAGGGTTTGAGAAGTTCTTTGAGGACAGTTGGATTCATCGCCCTCTTAATTCCTTGGGCAAAGTATCTCCGTTGGATGCTGCCGGGTCTTCCCACCTGCGCAAGAAATTGTTGGGGATATTGCAACTCTTTTCGGAAATCGCCAAACTCGGCGAGTTTCCTTACGATTTTGATCGCCTTCGCCGAAAACTGGGACTGATCGAGGGATTCAAACCCGAATCTAGTTCGACAACTAAATCTGGAGAACTGGATTTCTCCTCCATGAGCGCCGCCGAATTGGCTGCGGTGGATCGAAGTACGCTTAGACCGGATCAATTGGAGGAGGCCTGGCGAGCCGCCTCGAAACTTGATGCCGAAGAACTAAGCCAGGCTTTTCTAAGGGAACTGGTTGCTCTCCCCCCTGTCCCGGATAAACCCG
>CAZPPD010001008.1:0-2276 GCA_964588185.1 uncultured Alcaligenaceae bacterium
ATACACGGGATTTGCAGGAGCATAAAACCGCGGAAGCTTCATAAAGGACCTCATACCGGTGAGAAGAAAAAAAGTTTGGAATGAAAATTGTTTTGGTGAGATTCTATTATTATGCCAGAGGTTCCAAGGACTAGCAACACTCCTCCCTCTTGCAGCCCCAATAATACCTTGTGACGGGAGTATGCCATGACACGTAGTAGTATCCCCTGTGGATTGTTTATCCTTTTTCTGACCGTGCCATTGATAAGGGCAGATTCGAAAGCCAAACCAAGCAAAAGTGCCGAGGAGAAATTTCCGGCCCACCTGGTCCAGTTTACGTCTTACAAAAACAATCCGGTTTTCACCGGAGGCGGTAAAGGGAAATGGGACGAGCGAATCCGCGAGCGCGGCTGGATCCTGCGTGAAGGCGGTTTGTACAAGTTGTGGTATACCGGATTTCGCAATGAACCCAATCGCGTTTTGAAGCTGGGCTATGCAACTTCCAAGGACGGCATTCACTGGAAACGGCATCCAAAGAATCCCTTGTACGGAGATCACTGGACCGAGGACATGATGGTGGTGAAACATCAGGGAACCTACTTCATGTTTGCCGAGGGCTACCAAGACAGAGCTCATCTGCTGGTTTCTGAGGACGGCGTCAACTGGAAACGCAAAGGGAAATTGGATGTTCGGAAAACGGATGGAAAACCCATTTCCGAAGGCCCTTACGGAACCCCCACCGCTTTTTGGGAAAAAGGCGTCTGGCACTTATTCTACGAGCGAAGGGACCTTGGCATTTGGTTAGCTACCTCCAAGGACATGAAAGTTTGGACCAATGTCCAGGATGATCCGGTCATGAATACCGGACCGGATGAATACGACAAAGATCAGGTTGCGGCCAATCAGATTCTCAAGGAAAACGGCCGCTATTACCTCTACTATCACGGGTCGGCTCAAAGTGGACCGAAAAAAGGATTGTGGTGTACCTGCGTGGCAACCTCAAAGGATCTGTTGCATTGGGAAAAATATCCCGGCAATCCCATTCAACCGTTGGAGCAAAATAAATCCAGTGGGATCCTGGTTCCGGATGGAATTCGGTATCGATTGTATACCATGCATCCGGAGGTTAATTTGCATTTCGGCGAAAGGAAGTGATTCGCCACAAGCCGGGCCGACAAAACATGGCCTACATGCTTTTATCGGCCCGGTCGCATTCCTTTGAGAACCAAAATGGGATTTTACGGCAAAGCCGTAAATCCCAACTTTCTCTTGTGACAAAGCACTAGGGTATTTCTTTTCCAATCATTCCAAATCCTGGTGGACCAAAATCAAAGCGCACCACTAGCACCTGGAGCCCCAAGCCCCGCTAATTTTTCTCCTCAGAAGACCGAATCAAAAAGTTACTTCAGACTCCGCAGCCGCCTCAGAGTCTTCAAATCCATCTTCTGACCACTTCGAGAGGGCTCGTCCTTGGCAGTCGAAGAAAAACCGTTTGCTAACCGCTCACCTTTCGACTGCGACCCGTTTGTCAACGGCTGCTCTTCCGTGGGAGCTCCGTTTGTTAACCGCCGCCTCTCTTTCTCATGAGAGCCGTTTGCTAACCGCTGCCGCTCTTCCGCTTGAGAACCGTTTGCTAACCGCCGCTCTCCCGCTTGCTCCGCCGAAATACCGTTTGTTAACCGGGCAAGGTTTTCCTCACCCAATCCTTCCCACCCTGTTAAGATTCGATCGATAATCGCAATTTCCTCGGAAATATCCTCCAGACTTCCAGCATCATTTGCAGTCACCGCAGCCGCTGTCTTTTCCTTTCGATGTCCATTGCCGTTATTTGCTGCTGCTGTCTTTTCTTTTCGATGTCCGTTGGTGCCATTTGCTGCCGCTGTCTTTTCCTTTCGATGTCCGTTGCCGTTATTTGCTACCGCCTGGGATTTCTTTTTTCCTTTTTTGTTCTTTTCCTTCTGTGCTTGCTCCGCTTCCAAATCCTGCTGCAGTTTCCCCACAAACTTCTTGCTCATCTCGTCGCCAATCCCCGGCCGAGTCACCCGAGCCATCCGCAAGAAGGTCTCCAATTCCGGCGTCCCAACGACGCGGTCCGCCTGAAAGACCTTCTCACTCGCTGCCTTCATCTGGTCCCACTCCTCTACATCCACCAAGTCCGGATTCTGCGCCTCCGCCGGTTTGCCCAGCGTATACTGCAGCAGCACTTTGATAGCCTGCAGGTTTCCCTTCTTGGCCAACTCAAACAGCTCCAGAATAATCTCCTCCATCTTGTCCTCATCAATCACCTGCAACACTTT
>CAZPPD010001009.1:0-2275 GCA_964588185.1 uncultured Alcaligenaceae bacterium
CCTTTAGTGGTCCTGTATCGCTGCAATTTCAAAGTTTTATTGTTGAGAGAGTTTCCGGGTAGCAGTGGTGCAAGCAAATTACCACCGTGATGAGTTTTTAGGAATCTGGTTGCAGGATTCTAGCGAAGAACTGGTGATAGGAGTGATTTCTTAAGGTGGCTGAATAGAGGTCAGTTGTGCTTGTCCTCCATTTCCCTTTACTAGCTAGTGCTTCGTCACAGGAGAAAATTGGGGGCTTGCATTACTGGCTACGTAGTGAAGCTCACGTTAAGCTTCCCTTAAGTTCTTGGATGATTCAATGGAATTAAACGGAGACCCTGGTTAAGATTTTGGCAAGAATGATGAGATTTCCTTTGGAGCAAATCATATGAGAGTTCTCCTTGCCTTGTTACTATGCCCAATTATTGGCAGCCCGGTAATTTACGCGGACGGGGAAACCCCTGAGGAAAAGCAAGCAATAACTGCGTTAAAGAAGGCAAAGTTCTTTATCTTTACCTTCGACAAGAAGGACGAAAATTCTCCTGCCAAAACCGCCCACTGTGCTAACATGTTTGCTCCCCATACCGTGGATGATACCTTAAAACATCTCAGCTCATTGAAGAAATTGGAAATGCTCCGTCTGTTCCACGGGCACTATACCGGTAAAGGATTGGAAGCCATAAAGGACCTGGTTCACCTCAAGGCCTTAGTGCTCTCCACGAACCGCAAGATTGGGGATGAGGGATTAAGGCATCTGAAAAAGCTGCAGAATATTGAAAGGCTGAGTCTTCAAAATATCGGGATTACCGACGAAGGGATGCAGCATGTCGCCAAGCTAAAAAACCTCACCCATCTCGACCTGACCTACTCGAGTATTAGCGGCGAAGGAATCACTCACCTGAAAGGACTTAAACTCAAAGCTCTGAATTTAAAGACCAATAACATTGATAACGAAGCTCTGAAAGTAGTGGGTAGCTTTTCTGATTTGGAATTTTTGTCGCTGGCAGGTACCAAGGTCACGGACAAAGGTCTGGCTCACCTCGCCGGTTTAAAGAAGCTCAAAAGCATTGATTTGGGATTCAACAAGATCAACGGTTCGGGGCTAGTTCACCTAAAGGACTGCCCTCTGACTTTGCTGAATCTTTATAACTGTGCATTGACTGACGAAGGAATAAAACCTTTTGCGCACTTCACAATGTTGAAAGAACTCTATCTAAGTTCCAATAAGAAATTAACGGACAGGAGCCTAGCCGTTTTGGAGGATCTGCCCCGCCTGCGATATGTTAACATTAGTGATACTTCCATCACCAAGGAAGGCAAAGCCGCATTCAACACAAAGCGGCCGGGAGTTCGCTTTCAGTAAAATTGCACGGAAGATTACTAAGAACGCATTACTTGGGAAATATCGTTTTGTTGTTCCAGTCCAGGATTTCACCAACTTCGACTTCGATGCCGAGCAACAGGAGACGGCGAGGAATTTCGAAGTCGATAAGGCGTTTGAGTTTTAGCAAAAAGTGTTCCGCCGGCACCAATTGCTCATAAAACTGATCCTCGTTGGGAAAGCGGCAAAAGAGAATTTGATTTAAGCATAGCGGAAGCTTCCCGTCCAAATCATTCCCACCACAACTCTTAGGTTCGGAGCTTTCCGGTAAGAAAAGGACGGGCAGGAACGGGCACATTTATATTTCCGTTATGCCCATCGATACTTAATTTGCAAGTAGTGAGGTCAACCTGATGCTGCTTCTGCAGTCCACCACTTGGGAAATACATGCCTATCTAACTGGCATTGGCGTTCTCGCCGCGTATATACTTTTGCGGTTGAGGACTTCGGGACGGCGGAAATTCAATAATTATATGCCACATCCCATGAATTGGATTATCGAATTAATATGTTTCGCATTCGGTTGTAGTGCGGCCGCGCTTATCTATGTCGCGGTGGCCGTTATTCGAGGCGAGAACTTTGTGGCCGACCTGTGGGCTAACCTTGATCGTCCGTCAAAGTCCGGTAACCCGATTAATGGTTTGTTGCTCGTTTTGTTCGGATGGATCGGCTGGTCGCTGGCTTTAAGCGAAATCTTACGCATGATGGTAAGTCGATCTAACAAAGCTCGCGCGAAACAAAGCTGAGCACCCTTCGAAGCAACTGCCAAGGTTCTTGTCAATTGATGACAAACACTGCCCAACAAAGGCTCGAGGGGCACGAGGCATAGAGAGATGGTAGGGTGATGGAAAATAAGGTTAATAATAAATGTGCCCGTCAAAAAGAGCTGCGGTGCCCATATTCTTTTATTCTTTC
>CAZPPD010001010.1:0-2269 GCA_964588185.1 uncultured Alcaligenaceae bacterium
GGAGACCCTCCTGTATCGTTCAAGAATATCCTGTGCCCGGTTGATCATTCGGTTTCAGCAAAACAGGGATTACTAAACGCCATCGCCCTGGCTCATGTTTGCAAGAGCCAACTCACTGTTCTTAGTGTAGTACCGGAAGTAAGTTGGTTGGCTTCTACGTTTGAAACCGGGAGAATTGTCGGAGCAATCGAGGAACATGATCATAAATGGCATGAAGAATTCGAAAAATTCCTTAGTGATATAGATTTCGCCGACTTATCCTGGCAAAAGGAAATCCGCAAAGGAATTCCCTACCAAGAAATCATCCGGGGAGTGCAAGAAGACCAAAGCGACCTCATTGTTATGGGATGTACCGGTCGTTCCGGATTAGCTCAGCTTTTGATGGGCAGTACTACCCGGCAGTTGCTGCGTCATATGCCTTGTTCCATCCTAACGCTCAAAGAAGAAATGTTCCTGGAAGACATCTTTGACGAGGATATTCACACTATCAATCTTCTTTTTGCTGAAGGCCAGGAACTGGTTAATGCCAAGGCTTATGAACGGGCCAGGGAAAAATTCCAGCAACTCTTGAAGCGAAACCCTTATCATGTGCGCGCCCTGGAAAGATACGCCGATGCCTGCGCCAAGCTGAGGTACAAACAGGAGGCGGAACTCTACCGCCATCGAGCAACAGTTCTTCGGGCTTATAACTGGTAGGATGATTTTAGATGCCCTTTAGTCGAATTGGACTGGTGAGAGAATGAGTAGTGGCCTGCCTCAACATTTTGTTTCCCTTTCCCTCGACCAGCCCATTTGGGACCGGTTTTTCACCTTATCTCCGCTAGTTCTTATCGGCAGCAAGGAAGAAAATGGAGAATTTGACATTGCTCCTAAGCACATGGCAATGCCTTTAGGTTGGAAAAACTATTTTTGTTTTGTCTGCAGTCCACGGCACGCGACTTATCATAACATCAAACGAAACGATCAATTCACTGTCAGCTACCCGCGTCCGCAGCAAGTCGTTCAAAGCAGCTTAGCAGCCGCCCCCCGCATGGACGATTGTAGTAAGCCCAGCCTGCAAGCCCTGCCGGTAATCCCTGCAGCAAAAGTGGATGGAGTTCTAATTCGGGATTGCTACCTTTATTTGGAATGCCAACGGCATAGCATTATCGACGGTTTTGACGAAAATAGCCTGATTATTGGCACTATTGTAGCCGCAGCGATTCATGAACAGGCCATGCGAAAGGATGAGTTTGACGACAATGAGTTGATCTATCAGTTTCCGGTGCTGGCATATTTGAATCCCGGCCGCTTTGCGGAAATCCGGCAAAGTGTTTCCTTTCCATTTCCGGTAGGTTTCTCCCGGTAGAAAGGAGGTAAGTAAAACATGTCCTCCTTGCAGGGAAAAGATATTTTGAGTTACCTCCGGGGGCAGCAGTTTGCAATGGTGGAGTTATTAAAGGAGTTGGCCCAGGCCGAATCTCCTTCCAAGGTTCCCCCTGCCCATGACCGGGTATTGAACCTATTGTCCGCTCAGTTGGAAAAGGAAAACCTGCAAGTCAGACGGATTCCAGCAAAACAAAGCGGCGGAATGTTATTTGCCCGACCCGGCAGAAACGAAAGGAAGACCCCTTATCAATTGTTAGTTGGACATTGCGACACGGTTTGGCCGGTTGGGACATTAAAAACGATGCCGGTAATTATTGAGGGAGATATTGTCAAGGGGCCGGGTGTGCTGGACATGAAGGGCGGGCTGGTGCAAATGATCTTTGCCCTTCGAACGACTCGGGAGTTGGCCCTCGAACTCCCGGCAACTCCCATAGTGTTCATTAATTCGGATGAAGAGGTCGGTAGTCCGGAGTCCCGTCAGGCGATTAAACGCTTGGCAAAATGTGTCCAGCGAGCCTTCATCCTGGAACCCGGTTTTGGACCATCGGGAAAATTGAAAACTGCCCGTAAAACCGTAGGCGGGTTTCATGTGATTGTAGAAGGAAAAGAGGCCCACGCCGGCGTTAGTCCGGAAGAAGGTGTCAGCGCGATTTTGGAAATGTCCCATCAGATCCAGCAGTTATTTGCTTTGAATGATCCTGCCCGCGGCATTACCGTTAATGTCGGTACTATTGACGGAGGGCTGCGGCCGAACGTCATCGCTCCTCGGGTTGAGGCCGTACTCGATGTACGAGTGCCTACTCAACGGGACGCGGAAAAAGTTGAGGCAGCCATTCGCAACCTCAAACCGATTAACCAGAATGCCAAAATATCTGTCAAAGGTGGATTTGGCAGACCGCCA
>CAZPPD010001011.1:0-2263 GCA_964588185.1 uncultured Alcaligenaceae bacterium
CCAACCAGCTGTGAAGAAGTTTCGCAGGGTTAGATCGGAAGGCTCTTTTTCTGTTTCTTCCCCGTCTTCCCTACCGGGCTCAACTTCCCCAAACGAAGGTTCAACGCTAGATATTGCCAACTCTTCTCCTTGCTCTTCGCAGTATGCCCCCGGTGCGACCAGTGCTATCGCCGAGCAGAGTACAAGGAACCAAAGCCCCGACCGCATATCTTGCATATCTCAATATTCATTCAAAATGGGAAAGGAATGCCGGTTTTTACGATTTTTTCGGATATGCTGATTTAATCGGTTCTTGCGTCACTGCCTCTGCAGAAAGATTTGTCAGGATATTAGAGAGTTGGACAAAGTCCACCGAGAAAGATTCCGGTTAGCTGGATGGCATGGCTTTAGCCCTTAAACACGATCTGATACACCAGTAGAACTCCCGCAAACACAAGAAAAGCGATGGTTACCGGGCGTTTGTGTTTTTCGTAGATCTTCGTGGCTCGGTCTCCGAAGTAGTAAATCAGCACCGATAGGAGGATCATCCGCGGGGCACGGGTGAAGAAAGTGGCTAGGAGGAAGTAGAAAATCGAATAGCGAACGACTCCGGCGGCGATGGAGACTAAGGTGAAAGGGAGAGGGGTGAAGCCGGCGATGATTAGGAAGGAGAAGCCGGTCTCGCGAATGCCGGAGACTGCTTCCTGGTAGGTTTTGGGATTTACATGGTGCAATATGAGCGGCTTGACTTCATCGCGCCAGAGGTACCCGGTACCGTATCCGGCCATTCCGCCGGCCAGGGCAAAAACGATGGACAGGAGCGTCACTCGCACCAGGCGGGTGCGAAGTTGAAGTGCCAAAGGTAAGTAAAAAATCTCCAAAGGGATGGGTAAAAGGGCACATTCCATAAATGCCATAGTGTAGAGCAACGGTTCCTTCCAGTTTCCCCATCCGCGAAAAGTTTCCTTTGCAATCATACTGCCAACATATAAGGATGTGTGGGGAATTGCCACTTACCCTCCATGCAGAATTCTGATTGGGGGTCCGCTTCCACCATAAAAAAGACCCTTGGAAAAACATGCCAATAATTGCCAATAACTGCCTGCCACCGATGGATCTTTGCCAAACAATGCCAATCAAATCCAATGTCCTGGATTGGCAAGTTTCGACAACATTTTCACCGTCAACTTACGGGGTTATCGGTGCCGGGAACTGCCTTTGTGGATAGCCCCCACCTCAATTGATGTAGAGAAACTCCTTGGAACCGAGCAAGGCTTGGACCAGCCGTTCGTAGGCCTCTCTTTGGTTATCCTGGGCTAGTAAGAAACTGAGCGTCCCATTCAGTTGTTGGATCGTTGGTTGTCTTCCCAGAGTCCATAAGAACAGGTCCTCGACTTTTGCTCGCTCCGGACGCGGGTCCGCAAGTAAGTCTTTGGCCCAGCTTTTGGAGCCGGAGATTTTTCGCTGGAGTTCTCCGGTGGCTAAGAGTTCAAGGCGTTTTTCAGGATTCGGCTTTTGTGGCGGGTGAAAGTACGGACAAGGTTCTTTCAATGCGAAGTCGGTTGGTAATTCCGGAACTTCGGATCGAAACATCTCTTCCCGGAACAGGACGGATCGATTGGGTAGAGTGAAATTCCGGGGGAGATTCTTTACCTTGACAGGCAGGCTGGTCATTTGGCAGATACTGTCGAAAAACATTTCCCGGGACATCGCTCGAGGATAAAACCGGGAGAAATGGCGGGTGTCATGCCGGTTGTACTCGTTGGGTTTCGAGCTGAGTTGGTAGGTTCGGCTTTGGCAGATGGTTCGGGCCAAATGTTTCAGGCTATAGCCGTTTTCGATGAAGTCGTCGGTTAAGGCCTCCAGTAATTCCGGATGGGAAGCAGGGTTAGTGGGGCGGATATCGTCGATAGGTTCGACCAAGCCGCGCTGGAAAAAGTAAGCCAAGTAGCGATTGACAACAGCTTGGGCGATCCCCTTTTCGCCGCGGACCCATTCCAGGAAGAAATTCCGAGGGTCATCGCGAGGAGGTACTCCCACAGGCTGGCCGCCGGGGAGTTTCATTTGAATTGGTTCCCGGGTGGAAGAATCACGGGGATTCTCCGGGAGAGAATAATAGAAAGGAAGCCGCCTTCGAAAGTCGGGAGTGACTTCTCTCGGGGCACGTACCGTTTTCTCCTTCAAGCGGCCAAAGAAATTCAACAGGCTCTGGTAATCGCTAGCCTTGGGTTCCTCATAGGGATGATCGTGGCAACGAAAACAGCGAACTTGTTTTGCCCCAAAC
>CAZPPD010001012.1:0-2263 GCA_964588185.1 uncultured Alcaligenaceae bacterium
GCTTCTGCAAGACCGCATGTACTGGCCCACCTCGGCCTATGTGGAGATCGTCCGCTTCCAGGAATCCCCGGAATCTCCCGGCGAGATGCGGGTGCCGCGCGATGGCAAAAGACCCAAAGTCAAAGCCCAAGCGTTCCAGTGGGTCCTCTTCGATCCATCGGTTCCCGACGGAGTTCGGCCATTACGATTCTCGGATTTGGGCGATTGGGTGGAACCCGACGTTCTGAACATCGATCTTCCCGACACTTGGGATCATTGGTTGGTCGATGCAGATGATCTGGATCCGGAGATTTCCACCGGCAGCAGCACTCCCGACTGGCACAATAAACCCATCTCCAATCTGAAAAAGATCATGGAAATGGGTGGATTCAAGAGCAACAACAAGGAATACAAAGATGCCTTCCGGAAACTGATAACCTGGAAGACTTGGACTTTGGATCAAATCAGCCTGCAAGTAAAAGACAAGGATATTCGCCGGAAATTAAAAGAGGAAAAAGTCCTGGGACAATTCGATCTGCTTTTTGCCAAGCTGGATGAATTGGCCGAATCTCCTCTGACCAATTGGTATATCCGCAAGTTAGACGTTCCCGAGCGGGTGAACTTTTCGTTCCGGGGAGAGCAAACCAAGAAAAACCATTCCGCCCAATCTCAGGACGGCAAGTATATCTTCCCGCTTACCGACATCAACGAGGATGTTACCTTTTATGTGCGAGCGGATAATTTTTACACCCCATCCAAAAAAATTGCCATTATTCCCCCGCCTTCTCTGATCAATCTGGAAATCGAGCTGGCGCAACCGGCTTACTTGCACTATTACCTCGATGGGAAGCAACAGCCTCTGAAAAACAAAAAACATGTTTTCCCGTTTGTAAATGCTTCGTTATCTGCCGGTTCGGTTACTACGATTCAGGTTCCGGTTGGTTCCGATTTGCGCATGATCGCCAAGGCCAATCGCAAGCTCAAACCGATCGTATTCATGAAGGCACCGAAAAAACCATTGGTTCGGAAAGATGCTCCTAAAGGACCGTTCCCGCTTAATTTGATCCAAGAAGAGGATGTTTGGAAAGAAACCAGCAACTATTGGGAAAACATGTTGCGGGATCCGATTCATGAAGAGGTAATGCTGCGAAATCCCACCATCGCAGACAAAGCCAGGGAAAAGATTGCCAGTAGAAACCTGGATGAAGAGGAATTGGCGGTCGAGCAAAAGAAACAAGAGAGAAGGCTTGTCAAAAAATATTTAGATTCCCTTCAACCGGATGAACTTGCCGAGTTGAAGTCCGACGTGTGGCAAGAGTTCGGCGCAGGAAGATTTTTCGGGTTTCAAATTCTAGACGTTCAGGAACCGATGGAGTGGGTTTTCCACTTTTATGACCGGGATGGCGTCAAAGGCTCCCGGCATATTATCGTTGAGCCGGTCGATGATCGTCCGCCGCTGGAAGTGGCCAACATCGAGCTGGATGCCATTCTTCGCAAACCGCGTTTGCAGGCGACCGGAATGGAAGCCGCGCGTTTGGATGGCTATCTCATTACGCCGGTTGCCTTGTTGCCGTTTAAAGGCATCGTCAAAGACGATCATGGTTTGGTCCACATGGAATGGAAATATAAGTATGAAAAAGTGGACTTTGAGTTGATGGAAAGCAATGAGTCTGAACCCAAAAAGTTAACTCCCAGCCAATCCGACAAGGATCGGGTGCGGCGGGCGGCTTTGGTTGCCTATGGATTCCATGTGGTACCAAATTCTTTGTCACAAAGCGTGATGGCATCGCTTACCTGGGGCTTGGTTTCGGACCGCGTGCGTCAAGATATCAAAGCCGTGGCTGAAAAGACCAAGAGTCAATCCGTGGTGGGCTTTATTCCCATGGAGTTGTTTGCAGCCAAGATGGCAGGGATTAAAGACAAAGCCCTCAACCCGAAAACCTTTAAAAACCTTCTGATCAATCTCCGGGGCAAGAATCCGCCCGATCCTTTGCTGCTGAAGTCCTACCAGATTAATCGCGAAGAATTTGATGTGGGTAAATACTTCGATTTTGCCTCCATCAATCCCAAAGTGGTCGCCCAAAACCACTATCGCTTGCAGCTCGAAGTGGTCGCCACGGATAACAATATCGACGAGCCCAATCTGGAAAACCGCAAACTTTACAGCAAACTCCCAATAACTTTCCTGGTGGTTTCCGAGGGAGAACTACTCTCGCAAATCCTCCTGGAAGAGGAAGAAATCCGCAACCGGCCCTTCCTGCGAGCGGCGGACGCCAATCGCGAC
>CAZPPD010001013.1:0-2258 GCA_964588185.1 uncultured Alcaligenaceae bacterium
GACATCCCAAACAGCGTTGTTTAAACAATGGAAGGACTTTGAGTGTAAAGAGACGCTCTGCCTCGATGGTGTTAGTTTTTTTCTTTTTTGCCTCTTTCTGGGAAACCCCAATAGGAACTGCCCTATCTCCGAAGCCTAGGGAAATTATTGCCAAAGCCATCGAATACAGAATCAATCGCCGGGTATTTCTCATACTATTCCCCACAAAAGTCTGGGCGGTTTTTGTTTCTACTTGTATCTCAGCGAATGTTGAACTTTAAAGCCGTAATTGCCGCTTTCTTTTTGCCGCTCCGCAGGCCTTCGAAAATTGCCACGTGTTCTTCATACACTTGCATGTAGTCCTCTAGTCGCGAGTAAACCAACAGCATCTGCGAACAAAGCCATTTCCAGATTAACAGGAAATCTGCCCCCCCGCAAATCTCCAGAATCGTTTGATGGAAAGCCATGTCGGTTTGAGCAATCAGGGCAATATCTCCTGCCGAACAGGCTACTTTAAGGTCCTGTAAAGCGGCCTCAATATGTTTCAAATTTTCCTCTTCGGACAAATAATGAAAGCCCCGGTGCAAGACGAAAAACTCAATCTGCCTTCGGAGGGATATGATAAATTCCTGGTTTTCATTGCCGGGTGGATGCCGAACCGTCACTCCCCGATTGGCCTGGTAGGTCAGGAATCCCTCTTGGGAAAGCTGCAAAAAAGCATCCCGAACCGGACCGTGGCTGACGCCAAGTTTCTTGGCGATCTCCCTTTCCCGAAGAGGTTGTCCGGAAGCAAATTTGCCGGAGACTACATCATTGCGGATTTGATCCGTAACTTGATCGCGAATGGTCCGATTAGGTTGCATAAATTCTTTTCCAACGCCTCAAGATTATGAATTATTAATAATTTAGCAGAATGCAATTCAAAAGCCAAACATATTACGCACTAACTTTATAGTATCGCCTGTCCTTGTATTTCATTCTCATCCAGATCTGAAGCATAAAGTCCCATCGTAATTCCAATAATTGAAAAGATCCGGTTCCTTTTTCTCCGATGATAATTCCAGAATTCCGATCGAATCTTTAAAAATTTCCCCAGCTTACTCGGTTCAATAATTCCATACCTTTCAGAGCAGGGATACACCAGTGTTACTTGTCGAGCCTATTCGAAAAGAGAAGCTGGAAGGAACACCCATCTTAGGTAGGCTCGTTGCCCAAAGATTTTATATTGGAATTGTCATTCTACTTTCGTTTCACCTCCTTATTCGCATACTGGCAGCCGTTTTTTTTCCACCTTTTGTTAAAGAAGCTATCTATTGGCAATGGTCTCATTTCCTCAGTTTGGGATATATGGAGCACCCTCCCCTGATTGCCTGGCTTCTTTCCTTATCCTCTGGACTCACTCCCGAGCAACCACTTGCAACAAGCCGAATGATAGCGGTTGGCCTAGGTACCTTGTCCTATGGATTGATCTACCGCCTTGCCCGGCGGCTATTCCATAATCGACAGGTAGGCCTCTGGTCGCTCATTGTTGCTCTTTCGCTCCCCGGCATGTTTGCAATAAATATTCTGTTTCTCACAGATACCTTACTCATGTTTTTTTCTTTGATCTTTGTTCTTTCCTTCTATTCAGCAGTAGATTCCCGGAAAGGTAGGTATTGGTATCTTGCTGGAGTAGCTTTGGGATTTGCCCTGTTGAGTAAATTGTTGGCTGTTCTCCCACTTATTTCCTGTTTGCTTTATTTGTTGACCTCTAAACAGCATCGTAAGTGGTTGCTGCGAAAAGAACCCTATATTGCTGGTCTATTGGCGTTTGCGGTGTTTAGTCCTTACCTTTACTGGAATTGGCAAAATAGTTGGCCGACTATTCATTATCACCTCTGGATCCGCCACCAAGAAAAGTTTGGCTTTAGTATCCTGAAGCTGGCGGAAGTGGTTGTTGAACAACTAGGCAATGGTGGATTACTGGTACTGCCAATGCTGGGTGGTTTGGTGATCTCTGTCAAGGACGTACCTCATAATTGGAAAGCACCACTCCAATTTCTACGATGGCAATCACTAACGGTCCTGTTCTTCTTCATGGTGGTAGGAGCTTTCACGGAAACCCATCCCCATTGGACTCTCCTAGCCTATCCACCGGCCCTCATTGTATTCAGCGTTCGAGTTCAACTACTTCAAAGGGATTGGTGGAGACGTTGCCTGCAAGGTTTGATTGTTGTGTCATTCGGTTTGTTGGTCTTTTGTGTTCTGTTATTGCCAATACTATTGGGCCTGACCCAAAA
>CAZPPD010001014.1:0-2258 GCA_964588185.1 uncultured Alcaligenaceae bacterium
GCTGATAAACTCCAATTGGGGGATTTTGCATGGTGGAAGCAATGCTTATTGACTTGAAGGCATTGTTGTTGGAACGTGAAGATTGCGATGCCGGAACGGTAGCCAAAATTCGCGAAGGGTTGGCGCAAGGGAAAACGCAGTATCGCACGCTTCGGGAAGTAACCCAAACCCTCAAGAAAAAGCTGGAAGGGCTTTCCGGGGCTGCAGCGAAGCGGTGGCATCTGAAGTTGGGGATTGCCTCCTTCTTCTTGGGGCATTTAAAAGATGCCGTTGAGAATCTCAGGCAGGCGGATACCGCCCTGGCCCATTTCTATTTGGGTCGGGCTTTATTGGAACGCCAGCAATACGGCGACGCTCTTGCGGCTTTTGAACAAGCGGAAAAATCAGGCTACAACGCCAGTCAGGTGCAATTACAAAAGGCTGGAATTTATCGCCACCAGGGAGACCTGGAAAAAGCCAAGTCGCTTTTAAACAAACTGGAAGATCAGGCTTCCCACAATGCCGAGTATCACTTCCAGGTTGCTTCTTGTTTCCTTACCGAAGGGGACCGAGCAACGGCGCTTCGTCACTTGGAAAAAGCAGTAGAGTTGGATCCCGGTCATACCGGCGCCTTATTTCAGCTGGGACATGCCAACGACTTGGCCGGCAACGATAATGAAGCCATTTCTTATTATGAACGCTGTTTGACTTACCCACCGGTCCACGTCGGCCTGCTTATGAACCTGGGTATTCTTTACGAAGACAATGACAAATACGAAAAAGCCGTCGATTGTTTCCAAAAGTTGTTGGACGCCAACCCGCATGACGATCAAGCCCGCTTGTTCTTGAAGGATTCCCAAGCGTCCCTGACCCAGAATTACAATCCGGATGATGATCAGGCCACGAATCGCTTTAGCCAAGTCTTGGAGATTCCGGTAACGGATTTTGAACTCTCCGTTCGCGCCCGCAATTGCCTGAAGAAAATGAATATCCGAACTCTGGGCGATTTAACCCGGGTCAGCGAGCAGCAATTGCTCAGCAGCAAAAACTTTGGGGAAACTTCCCTGCACGAAATAAAGGATATGCTGACCACCAAAGGGCTCCGGCTTGGCCAGTCGCTGGAGGATGGCGGACAATATGAACGGCGCTATTCCCCACAGCAACCTCTAAGCGAACAAGAACAAGCGGTCTTGGCCAAACCGGTTACCGAACTGAATCTTTCCGTTCGAGCCCGCAAGTGTATGAACCGCTTGGGAATCACCTCGATGGGAGACCTAGTTCAACGCAGCGCCGATGAGTTGCTGGATTCCAAGAACTTTGGTGTCACCTCATTGACCGAAGTCCGGGAAAAACTGCGGAACTTTGGTTTAACTCTGCGCGGGGACTGAGAAGAATCGGTTCAAACATTTTTAGTCATCAAAGGATACTTCAATGAGAGTCATAATCATTCTCATATTGTTGGCAATCGTAGGGGCGGGCGTTTATATCGGTATTTTCCACCGCGACTGGTTCATGCAACAAGCGGAAGAAACCGTGCAAACCATTAAAGGCTATACTCCCGCCAAGACTCCGCAAGAAGCCATGGAAAAGTTCGAGAAGGCAATTAAAGAACGCGATTACAAGGCTGCGGCCAAGTATGTGTCAGCTGATTATGCGAAACTCTTGAAGAAAGGGCATGATGCAGGAGTCGCACTCGGCCAAAAAATTGACAAGCTCAACAATCTCTGCCAACAAAAAGGCATCTACACCGATCAATCAAAGATTCTGCTTTTACAATTGGATCCGTTTCCGCGAAATTTTAAATGGAATGGAGAAATCGAAACCAAGAAGGAGGATGACGAAAAGGTCTTCTTCAGCAAGTATGAACCGGACCCACCTGTGGATCCCAGTGAAATGGTCCCGGCTCATCTGACAATCGCCGCCTCCTTGGACAAGGGTATGTTTCAGAATGCCTTGATGCCTTCCATGGTCAAAAATGTACCCGCGTTTGATGCGACGGTGGTTTTGGTTTCCGAAGGAAGCGGCGAGGATAAACAGTGGAAGTTGGATGTTCCCGAACCTTATGTGAAGGCACTCCGAGAAGAAGTGGATCATTTCTTAAAGAACTACAAGAAGTACGAAAGAGTCTTGGATGATTTTATTGAACGGATGCCTAAAGCCGGAGCTTTTTCGGATGACGAAGCATTTGAAAAAGATTTGATCCAAGAATTAAAAACTCTCAACAAGAATTAGTTCCAATTCCCCTTGCGGTTAAATATTTTTCCCCTTTTGTTCTGTGC
>CAZPPD010001015.1:0-2255 GCA_964588185.1 uncultured Alcaligenaceae bacterium
GGTCTGGCATTTCTTTTTGGTCTACCAATAGGAATCGTTCTCACACGGTTTCCTGGGATTGCCCAACCGATAATGAGTTCTTTAGCACTCATTCAAACTATTCCTAGCTTGGCATTGCTTGGCGCTTGTGTTTCATTGTTCGGTTTGTTTGGTCCAAGCGCTGCTATTTTTGCTGCTGTAGTTTACAGTCTGTTTCCAATTATCCTCAACACCTATGTTGGGATAATGAAGGTTGACCCTTCAGTTCGAGGTGCTGCCCGAGGGATGGGGATGAACGACATCCAGGTTCTTTTGAAAATAGAGTTACCTCTGGCTTTCCCGGTTCTAATTGCCGGCATCCGTACAGCGGGAATTTATGCCATTTCCATGGTTACGATTTGTACTCTAGTCGGTGCCCGTGGTTTAGGCGATTACATTTTTGAGGGCATGACAACAGAAAATGACAGCTTGATCTTGCTTGGAGTAATCCCCATATTAATCTTTTCATTTCTTCTATTCTGGTTACTTAGCGGAGTTTCTTATTTGTCAAAAATTGGTAGTTCCAGTGGCATGGTCGTAGGTTGTATAGTCATTGTTTTCTTATCTGGGTTCGCACTCATCGAACCTTGGTTGCGGCGCCGGCCGGATGTGTTAGTAGGTAGCAAAAATTTTACCGAAGGAAGAATTCTCGCGGAGATTATCAAACAAATGATAGAAAGAAGTCCAGAGACAAAACACCTTTCTGTTGAGATGGCCCCAAATTTAGGAAGCAATTTCGTCTACAAATCTCTACGGGCAGGCGTTGTTGATGTCTATCCTGAATATACCGGTACATTGCTAACAGCACAGGATGGTTTAGATGCAGAAGTTCCGGAGGACAAAACGCTGATCACAAAATTGGTTCGAACGGGTATGAAATCTCGATACAACCTTCTTCTACTCAAAACATTTGGGCTTAATAATACCTATGCCTTAATTGTTAAGAGTGATTATGCTAACCTTTATCAACTTGAGAAAATAAGTGACCTGAAACGAGTACCTAAAACCCGAACAATTGTAGATCAAGAATTCCTACAAAGATCAGATGGTTGGAAGGGCTTGGTTGAAAGCTATAAGTTGAAATTTCAGGATCCCCCTAAGCAATTCGATTCAAACTTCTTATACAGATCACTGATGATAGGAAAAGCGGACATGGTTATCGGCTATTCGACAGACTGGCAAATAGCCCACTACAATTTAGTAATTCTGGAAGATGACAAAAATTATTTTCCTAGCTATCATGCGGCTCCTCTTGTTCGCCAAGAGTTGATTGAGAAATATCCAGAGATAAAAACAGTATTATCTCGTCTGCATAATCAGATCAGTGAAAAAGATATTCAAAACCTAAACTACCAAGTTGCAACGAAAAAACTCTCTCCACAAAGGGTCGCTCGTGATTTTCTTGTCCAAGAAAAAAGACTGATCCCCAGTCCACAGTCCGAATGATACAGACTAAGGATAAATTATTGGAATTCAGTCTTGCTTTGGTCGACGTTGATTAAACATTTGGTTTTGGCAATAGGTATTAAGGAACGATCTAGCAAAATTTTATACTAAATCTGAGCAAAATAATGATTTATCTGCTTTGATGGACTGGGGCCGCAATTGGCAGGCCAATGCCAACAGGTGTATGATGATAATGGGAAAGTTTGAGTGGTCGTGGATTCATTTGAACAAGTGCCGGATGTGCCCGTGGTCGTGGAACCCCAAGCGAAGCAATCCAAGAGTCCAAAACTAAAGTTCTCACCGGGAGAAGACCATGACCGATCGCACATTACAGATTCAAGGTGTATCTGTCCCGCGGTTTCTTTACGGAACTGCCTGGAAAGAAGATCAAACCCAACGTCTGACGGAGATGGCCTTGGAACAGGGGTTTCGGGGGATAGATACCGCCAATCAACGTATGCATTACCATGAAGAGGCGGTCGGGCACGCCATTGCGGCAGCGATTCAAAGAGGCGTTGTCAATCGTGATGAGTTATTCCTGCAAACCAAGTTCACTTTTCCGCGGGGACAGGACCATCGGTTGCCCTATGACCCGACTGCCGCCGTTCCGATTCAGGTTGAGCAATCGTTTGCCAGTTCATTGACCCATTTGGGAGTAGAAAGAGTCGATGCCTTCCTGCTTCACGGTCCAACACAACGCCAAGGGTTGGCATCAGCCCATTGGGAGGCCTGGAATTCTATGGAAACTCTCTACGACCGCGGCAAGACTCGCCTCCTGGGTATTAGTAACG
>CAZPPD010001016.1:0-2248 GCA_964588185.1 uncultured Alcaligenaceae bacterium
CCACAAGTGTATGAGGGGAAGGCAGTTAAGAGATCCGACTGTTGAAGATGGGTCATGCTAAGCCACTTCCTTTCGCCGCCGTAAAACCTCGTCAGTTGTTAACAAACCGGAAATACGGGTATTTGGTGTATCGCTGCTAGCCCAGGTGGGGCATGCCACTTGGTGTCAGTGGGTTACAAAACAGCAATGATCCGCCGTTAACAAACCGGAAATACGGGAAAACAGCGGTAGGCAGATTGGCTTTAATCCTTGCCCCTACGCCGTTAATGATCCGCCGTTAACAAACCGTTCCAACGGAAAAACGATTGTGTGGCGCGGCCCACCATGCACCTTGTGGGGCATGCCGACCAGGCCAACCTTTGTTGATCAGTGACAAAACGGGGGGCTCCGCCGTTAACAAACCGGTAAATGGAATTGGCAGGAGGATTTTAAACCATTGCAAATGGCAAATGGCGACACAGTGGCTGGAAGAGTGGGGCCCAGCCGGGGCGAGTTGTTATAATTCGGTTCAGAAATTACAATACTTTCCTAAGATTTGCGTTTATTATTCCGGAAAAGGAACATCGATATGGATATTGATTTATATTCCAAGTTTCCCGAAATGACTCCCATTTCTTCATCTCCTTCTTACGGCACCGTCAATGGCATTGGCAAGACACTATTCGGAGCGCGGGATTACGATGAGGAAACGCATTCCCAGGTTCGAACGTTGTGCCTGTGCTTTTTCTTTCTTCCCTTGTGGGCATTAGGAGCTTACCGGGTGAAAGATTCACCGCATGGATGGGTCTTTCTTGGCCGTGTTCCCTTATCGGGGTTCGCCCGGTTGTTAAACTTCCTGGTAATAACCGCCATCATTGCCGGGGGTGGGGCTTTTGCCTGGTATCAACATGTAAACTCGCCGGAACATATTGCCCGAGTCGAGTTGGCAAGGGCGGAAGAACTTATCGCTGAAGGAAATGTTAAGGAAGCTGCCAACATTTACCGCAAGGTTGCTTTGGGAACCACCAATGTCACCGGGAATGCCAGGGAAGGTCTGCAAAAGTTGATTCATAAGCATTTGGCTTCTGCCACTCCCAAAGAGGCAACCTATGTGCTCGACATAGGACTGGAATTAAAGATACAAGGCAGCCTGCAACGAGGCTTGGCTCTGGCACGAAACCATAAGGAGAACCATCCCGATGGAGCCTTGGAAATATTGGACCTGATCCAGCCGGAAGCATATGGAGAGGAGGGAAAAATAATTCTGAATCAGCGCCAGGAAATCCTGGAAAGGATTGTTCAGAAGGATCCCAAGGATAGAGATTATGTCGAACAACTTGCCCTGGTGTATGAAAGAATAGGAAAAATGGACCGCTGCCGGGTTCTCTTGGAGAAATTGGGGGATGAAATCGGCACCGGGGAAGGGAGCCGAATTCTGGGTCAAATCTATCTCCGCCTAGGCATGCCCGAAAAAGCACTCGCTTTATTGCAACCTTTTGTGGAAGAGAATTTGGAGGACCATAAGAAGGTTTATCAACAATTCCAGAATCTGCTGCAAACCAAAGGAGAATCTCCCCGGGACAAACAGGAAATCCGGGAAGTATACTCAAAAGTCCAACGGGGTTCTTCCGTGGTTGCCGCTGCTTTGGATGTCGGCATCTTATTGCTCCGCCGGGCCGAAACGAAAGCCAATCCGGCAGAACGGAATAAAGATCTGGAAGAGGCCGAAAAGACTTTTTTGTCGGTTGGTTCAATCGCCGGACAGAAGATTGAGTATCGGTTGAATTTATGCCAGGTTTATTACTGGCTGGGAAAGGAAGAAAAAGCCAAAAAATTAATATCTGACCTCATTGATGAAGGTAAAGGGAACACTTATGTTCTTTTGGCCGTTTCTAGGGTTTATCGCCAGATTGGGGAGAGGGTAAAAGCCCGGAAACTTGCCGAGCAGGCCTACAACCAAGCTACCGACCCGGTTGCCAAAAAAAACGCGGCTCTGCAGCGCGGGCTTCTTTATAAGGATTTGGATGACCGCCTAAGTTGGTTAAAGCGCTGCGATCTTACTAACCCGGGGTTAAAAGCTGAATATTTAGCGGCTAAGGGACATAAAGCTTTAGTACAAGGAAAAAACAAGGATGCCGAAAACGAATTTCAAAATGCCATACAATTATATGATTCCCTTCCCAAATCATCCAGCAATCTAAATAACATAGGATTGTTATATCTATCCTTATATTCCGCTAATGGTAAACCTGCAGTTTTAAACAAATGC
>CAZPPD010001017.1:0-2247 GCA_964588185.1 uncultured Alcaligenaceae bacterium
ACTATCCTTATGGTGGGGCAGCCGCTGGGATTAGTGATAGGTTCTTTTTGTCTCAATGGGCTTTTCATCACCTGCTTTATTATCCGCGGCCAGGTTTTCATCAATCGCCAAGCCGGAACGGATATTCGTGCCAGCGCCCAGGGACTCTTTACCATGAGCAATGGCAGTGGTTTGTTGTTGGGGAATTTATTGGTGGGGGCGGTTCGGCAGGTATTTCATCAGCAATTCGCTCCGACTTTCGGGGTCGGAGTACTGATTGGTCTAACGGCCATAGTGATTTTTGCACTTGGCTTTTCCAAGAAGGGCGAGGGAGATGTTCATGTGGCCGAACCGGTGGAAGATAAAGGTGAACCTGTGATTGAAATGGGTGAGCCTGTTCCGCAGCCGGTGGCACAAGGGGCGGATGTTTAGGGATTGGGTCGGGCCGGGAGACCCGACCTACTTCTCGGGGCAGGCCGGGAGAACCGACTAATCTCGGGTCAAGCCGGGAGAGCCGACTTACTAATCTTGGGGCAGGCCGGGAGAACCGACTAATCTCGGGTCAAGCCGGGAAAACCGACCTACTAATCTTGGGGCGGGCCCGACTTTCCAAGTACCATTACAGCTTTCGAATGCGAATGTTTCGCAGGGCCAGGGGCATGGCATGATCCTGGAAACCGATGTAGCCACTATCCGGGCGGTTTTTGATTCGCTTGTGGTTCAGATCAACTTCGTTAACGACAACCCCATTGAGCTTAACGGTCAAATCATTCCCTTTGCAAGTAATATGGAATTTGTTCCACTCATTGGCTGGTTTGGCTGCGTTTTTGGTCGGCGGAATGCCTGGAATAATGCCGCCGGAATCGTGGTCTCCCAACCGTTTGATTTTTCCTTTGCTCGGGGTATCGTAGATTTGGACTTCGATTCCTTGAGCCACCGGACTTTTTTTGTCGCCCACGTGAAAATAGAAGCCGCTGTTGCCGCGTTTTTGGACCTTGTATTCAAATTGAATTTCAAAGTCTTTGTATTGTTTGGTGGACCAAAGATAGGCATCAAACCGGGCCCAGCCCTTTTCTCCCTTCCGGGGAACCAAGGTAACCACTCCTTCTTTGTCGATGCTCCAGTTGCCTTTCGTCGTCCAATGCTTCTTAAGGCTGTTTCCCTCCAGCAGATTTACCCAATTTGCTTTCTTTCCTGCTAAAATTTGGTTCGAGGATAGACAAAAGGGGAACAGCAATGCAAAGATAATCAGGGGTACAATTTTTGACCTGGTAATCATGGTGAGGACTCCTATTGGTGAACGTGGTTTTGGATTCAACTAACGCTAATGTATAGGCAGAGGATTTAGGCGGCATCTTGGAAAAGATCGCCAGGAAGAATAAACCGAAATGGAGGTCCCGGCAGATGAATTCCGATTTAGGGAAAAGAGCTAACCAGCTGCAAATTGGTGGGGCGGAGATCGAACGAAAACGGCAACAGGTTTACCAGGAGGTGCTTTCCTCTTCCAGTTCGATTGATCAGGGGAATTTCACCAGAATTCATGACAACGACTTGAATAGATTGTTTGAACTCTATGATGCTAAATTTTTTGCAGGGGATTTGACAAAAAACCTGGGAAATTCTGTTATGGATTTCCGCTTTTCCAATCGCATGACCAGTGCCGGGGGAAAACTAACTCAGCGCAAATCCCGGTCTGCAACGAATGGTGCTTTCCAATTTGAGCTGAGGGTCTCTTCCTACCTATTGTTTCAATCCTACCGGCACATTGATCGACCGATTAGCGTGAATGGCTTGGTTTGCAAGGATCGCTTGCAAGCGTTACTGTCAATTTTCGAGCACGAACTGATCCACCTGTTGGAAATCCTAGCTTGGGGGAAATCAAGCTGCAGTGGCAAACGCTTTCAAGAGCTTGCACGCAATCTTTTTGGCCACCAGCAATTCACTCATCAATTGATAACCCAGGACGAACGGGCCCAAAAACAATTTGATATTCGACCCGGCTGCCTGGTTTCGTTTTCGTATGAAGGCAAAGACTACGTCGGGAAGGTAAACCGGATCACGAAACGAGTCACTGTTTTGGTGGAAGATGAGAAGGGGCTTCTTTACACAGACGGGAAGCGGTATGCAAAGTTTTATGTCCCCCTGAACCTGTTGAAGAAGGCAGAATAGATGGTCTGGTGGGCTATACAAAACCGACCACTTTGTCTTGGCAGACTAGGCGGTGTGGACAAAAAATAGTCAAGTAAGTTAAAACACAGGTCCAAATTC
>CAZPPD010001018.1:0-1506 GCA_964588185.1 uncultured Alcaligenaceae bacterium
ATCCCAATGTATTGTTTTAGGGTTAAACTCTTTATAATCCCGGAGCGTCGCCATGGTAATAGCTGAAAAACACACGACCGGTGATTCTCCACGAATGGTTTCCCCGGAAGCAACTAATTTCCGCTGTTGAATTATCCGGCACAAAGCGGCAAAGGGCGAATGGTCCGCTCCGGAGCGAGCAAAGATTAAGTCATCCAAGTATTCTTCTTCTGGTTGTCGCGGCCAAGGTCCATGCCGCCGGCGAGTGCAATGGGTTAGATAGGGCCAATCGTGCGGTGAGGGAAACGGGACAACAGAGGCCTTTTTCCCTGGAATGGAGTCGGGAATTGCAGGTGTCTCTTTTGCCCGATCAAAAACCAACCAGCCCACAGCACCAAGTTCGGTGAGTTCATCGGCCAGAGCTTTTGGAGTTAGGTCCGTTTCCAAGGCTAAGAAAACACTTCCTGGTTGCCAATGAATTCCCCGCAGTCTCTTTCGGACTAGTTGATCCCAATTCCCTCCGCGCCTTAAGTGGAATACAAGCAACCGGTCGCTGAGCAAAGCCAATGCTCGGTCCCTGGCGGGAGAGTTGCCCATCTCCAGGTCCGCTGCAATAACATTGGATTGATCCAGTCGGGGAGAAATAGCGACTTCGAAATTTGGTCCTTCTCTGTTGCTTTGCAAGCCCCGGATTTTATCACCCCACTGTTTAAGGTCGGAACTATCCGAGACGTCGATTCGTAGTATTCGCAAGGAAAATACCTTGGCAGCCCGTTGGGCAAAAGCTACGGCGGATGTCGACAGGGCGGTCACCACCATCTCATTTGCCAAGTCAATTCGGGAACAAGCGGTGCGCAACATTTTGAACCAGGTCTGCTTGGAATCTAATTGGCGGCCCAACCGGGAACTGGCCAGGCCAATTCGTTTTCCACATGGAATTCCTTTCGGCCACCAACAAAGGCGAGGGCCAAGCCAGTCGTTGAAAACGGCAGAAGGAATGTCCGGACATCCGAGAGTTAGACTTGCGCCTTTGGAATGCTGCTGCTGAAGCCAATGCAGTATTTCCTGAGATTTTGAGTCCTGTTGGTTTTCTGAGAATTGGTGAATAAGTTTTGGCAAAAGGTTATCTCCGTAAGGGAGATTTGATAATTCAGTCCCTTTCGAGAAGAGATAAGTTTCTTCGAGTTTGGCAGAAGAAATCATTGTTATGTTAGGGGAGATAATTGCTTATTCTGTTACCTGAGTTTCAAAGTCCGAAAAGTCACTGGGCTTAATGATTTGGATATTTTGAAATTCCTTTAGAGCTAGAAGATCTTTGTCACCAGTAACAATTCATTTTGCAAAGCCTGCTACGGCAGTGCCAAGTACTTGATCATCATCTTGGTTTATCGAATGGTGAAGGTTTTACTAATTCCATTTGGGATTTTAGTATTCAATTGTTTCACTTGCTTCTTCACTTGAGTAACTAAATTTGCTAACCATATGCTTTCGGACTTCTTCCAGTATGAAATCTGAACCTGCAATTTT
>CAZPPD010001018.1:1516-2236 GCA_964588185.1 uncultured Alcaligenaceae bacterium
GGACACAGTGTTCTAATAAATCAGCACACACACTCCACGAGTGATCAAGCAGAAATCAAAACATTAGTATCAAGGACTAAGTTCATGAGATTCGGTCAAAAACATCTTGGTCAGTGACAATACCCTGATCTTTGGCCTTGGCGACTAACCTCTCACGTAGAGAGCGAAATTGCTGGAGGAAAACGTGTTGTTTTATAGCCTGACCAACAACTTGATCTACGGGGATCCCTTGCTTTTTGGATAGGTCGTCGACAGCTTGTTTAACTTCCGAAGGTAATGTAACAATAATAGATTGGATCATGAGTATCTCCACCCATTGATAATTTTATTCTAGCATTCATTGTTTCGCTTCTGAAACCACAATAATGCCACCATCGTCTTGGCATCGCGAATGGAACCATCCATAACCCACTTCATGGCATCCGCCCAAGAAACCGTAACAGGTTCTAACTCCTCGTCCGGTTCCAGACTCATTGGCCCCGGAGTCAGCTGGCGAGCAAGGTAAAGATGCGTCTTCTCGCTGATGATTCCCGGGCTGGGATAAAATTCAATGAGCTTCTCCCAATGGGCTGCCGTGTACCCAGTCTCTTCAGCCAGTTCGCGTTTAGCCGCCAAGAGTATCTCCTCTTGGGATTCCAACGTGCCGGCCGGGATATCCCTCAAGGAATCCCCAACCACGGGACGCCGGTTGCGAATTAAGCAGACATGCTGATCGTCCAC
>CAZPPD010001019.1:0-2233 GCA_964588185.1 uncultured Alcaligenaceae bacterium
GTCCGCTGAGCAGGAGTGGCCTTAACATTAATAAGCATTAAGTCCCGCTCAACATAATCCTCGCTGCTAATATCCTTAACCTTGACAACCGTTACAATCTTGTCGAGTTGCTTGCGGACTTGTTCCAATACAGCGTCGTCTCCATGGACCACGAAGGTCATCCGGGATAACTCCGGTTCCTCAGTTTCGCCGACCGCGAGGCTGTCGATGTTAAAACCGCGCGACGCCAACATGCCGGACACATGAGCCAGAACGCCGGGTTGGTTCTGGACTAACGCTGACAATACATGCCGCATAAAAGTTGCCCTTATTGTTCATATCAGGATTCAATGTTTTCCCTTCATAGATTAAGATATGGCTAAAGAGGTTCGGGTGAAGAGCGCCAGGAAGTGATTAAATTACATATCTTTAACTGCGGAGAACGGTCATGCCGATTCGATTCGCGTGTTCCTGCGGCAAACAACTCCAAGCAAAAGATGATTTCTCCGGTCGAAAGTTGAAATGCCCGGCCTGTGGCAATATTCTGACCATCCCGAATTCTTCCACAGTTCCGGAGCCGACCGAAAATAAGCCGTCTGATGCCACCGAACCATTTCTGCCACCCAACACTTCCGCTCCAACAGCAGAAACGACGGATGTTTCCGATCCCACCCAGCCCTTTTTGCCGCCGAATCAATTCGGTCCCCCTGCCGCTACCGAACCGGGTTCTGTGGTTCCTGTAGCACCCATAGAATCCGAGGCCAAAACCAATCTTCCCGGCGGGGTCCAAACCATGGCCCCCAAGAAAAAGCCTAGCGGCAAAACCAAGAAAAATCCCTGGAAGGATGGCTTTTTGGATCAGGCCATCGCTCCCTGGCCGGAAGAGGACCGTACACGCCTGGGAGCTTTCGATGAATTGGCTCCCCGGAATCGCGGTCTGGGTATCACATTTTGGGTGATCGTCCTACTCTTTGTTGGAGCCGCAATTGTTTCTTGGAACTATTGGGATGAAATCCAGGACCGGATTGCCAAGGTCCGCCAAGCCGTCCAGGGCCGGGATGAGGGCTTTCAGGATAAGAAGGATCAAAACGGGGAAGGTGGGGACCAAGAAATAAAGGGACTTAACCTGAATGTGGATTGGGCCAATGCCAATGCCTTGGATTTGGTCCCGGGGGACGCTCAATTTGTTGCCTCGGTGGAAGTAAGCAATGTCTTCAACAGTGCCATTGTGAAATCCATTCTCGCCGAAATGAACCCCTTGCTTAACACTCAACCGAATACCCAGTTTATGCTGGATTTAATTCAACAATCTGATATCCGCCAATCTATTTTGGTCGTTCCATCAATTGGGAATCTCAATGACCTGGCGATGGGAGTTCCGCAGGGATGGGTGGTGCTGGTGGAAACCGAAAAATCTCTTCGGGATGATCTTTTGGTCAAGAAAAAGATTGCAGATTCCCCAAAGCAACTCACTATTGAAGGCCTTCCCAAAAATCTAGTCTTTCATCTGGTTCCCGACAAAAAGGAAATTGCTTTTGCCTTGGTCAATGACAAGCTTTTACTGTTTGGCCAAGCCGACAAGCTGGAAGATTATTTTTGGACCTTAGGCGGGACCGGAAAATCAATGGAAAAAGTGATCGAGACCATCCGAAGCGGGAACCACATTACCATGGGCGGCATTAAACCGGCAGGAGCTTTTGACCAGAAGCTTGCCAAGCGGCTGTTGGATTTGAAAACCACTTCCTTGACCATCAACTTCAAAGAAGAAGCCGGCTCTGGAAAGGGAATTGATCTGGAGGTTTCCTTGGTTTACGAAGACGAAAAACGAGCAAAAGCTGCCAAACAAGAGATTCCCGGTATCATTTTTCTCGCTAACTTAGGAATTGGGCCACTCCGCCAAGCCGGCCAAAAAGAAGTGCAAAAGCAAAGGGAAAAAAGATCCCACCAAATGCATCTCCTTTCCAAAATGGCAACCTCGGTGATGGCTACTCATTCCCCTTTAGGCCCGGTTCATGGTTTGGCTCCCTCCGCAAAAGAATCGGATTCTCCACTGGGCCCGGTTTTTGCCAGGTATTCGGCTTTGTTTCCTAAAAGTAAGGAACAATTAAACCTGGAACTGATTACCCAACTCAGTAAAGCCATCAACGACATCCAATCGGAAGCGATGGGTAATATGGTCACCGTCCGAATGCACATTCCACAGCAAGCCATAGACCGGGGAACCGAGTATATTCCGCTAATGATTCCCGCCGGA
>CAZPPD010001020.1:0-2228 GCA_964588185.1 uncultured Alcaligenaceae bacterium
TTCCTCGCCGGTAAGTTTCCCCGCTCCGGTACTCCAATGAATCGCCGTGAGCCCCACGCCTTTCTTGAGCTGGTCTCTGACTTGCTTTGGAGCTTTGGCCGACAGTATTACATCGCCGCCGTTGCGCGTGTACAAGACAATCGCTTTCACTCCCTCATAAGCTTTGGCCACCTTGGGCAAGCCATTGGATACGACAGTGGAGATGCCTTTGGTTTGCTGTAAACAATTCGCCATTAGCTTGCATTCGGTCATATACTCATGAGTGCCGTAGGGATGGTCTCGATCCTTGCCGACCAGTAGGATCTTGGCGGTTTTCTCCCCGCATTGGGCCTGAGTTAAGGAAACGAAGAGAACTAAAAAAGTTGCCAGGAATATTCGGCGCACGCTTGCTCTCCTTTGGATTCATCTCTTGCCGTTAATAATAGAGAACGCGCATTATATTCCCAAACAGCGCGGAAGGACGAGAAAATTACCTGGAGAAATTGGAGTGGTCATTATCCTGACGGCGAAGGACGGCCTCGCTAAGGAGTTTGAAGTCGGGAAAATTCTAAAATAACAAGGTGGGATTATATTTAATGGATTCTTATCAGATTTGGTAATGAGGCCGAAAGTGCTTACAACAATACAAATTGACTGGTATCCGCATTCCCCAGGTCATCATTTCCGCCTTCGCCAATCACAGTATCGCCGTTCAAGGTTCCACCAATCAAATTATTTCCCGACCCGGCTCGGATTTCATCCCGGCCATTGTTGGCAATGATGGTGTCATCATCTTGTTCGCCAAAGAGGAACGATACAAATTGGAATCGGTTGGGATCGAATCCTGCCGGAGTGAGCATGTCATTCCCCGGCCCCCCGATTACGGTATCGCCGTTGGTGTATAGCAAGGTGTCGTTTCCATTACCCATGTCGAGCAGGGCGAAACCACCGCGGGCGTTGGTGGAGTAGATATCATTGTCGCCGCCGCCAATGACGGTGACCAGGGCGTTGTTAAAACCAAAGAGAGCATCATCGTCGTCCCCGCCGTTCAGCAAATCGGCAGAAAGCGGGGGATTAAGGCCATTGGCAAAAGCGAAATCGGCTTGGAAATCACCGGTTCCTTGCCCAAAGCCATAGATGCCGAACTCATTGAAAATGGCCACGGCGGTTGGTGAGACTCCGGGCTGGCCGCCGAGCAGCATTTGCAGTTCCGGGAACTTCATCATGTCATCGAACTGGTCGAATTCCGTTTCCAACCCCGCCGGCCCATCGTCATTGGGCATTCCATCCACATCAGGGGAATAATCCCTGTTGGCGTTGAGCTGATCCAATCCTCCGTTGCCGATCAAAGTGTCACTGCCATCCATGCCGAGCAGGAGGTTATTGCCGTTGTTGCCGATCAATAAGTCATTTCCCGGACCGCCGACTAATACATCGATAAAGGCTGTATTGAATGGAGTTTCCAAATTAATGGACATGTTGCGGTAGCCGCCGATTTGCAGGTTGGCTTCGGCCAAATTGAGATTAACCGAACCGGACTCCAGAGTAAGCCGCGAAAAATCGAGGGCAACCTTATGATCCTCGGGAATCTTGAGAATCTGGACACTGACCTCTGCCGAATCGCTGTATTCAATGATGTTGATTCCTGTCGGGGAGGTGGAAATGAAATCCGCTCCTTGGCCGCTGTTCATCCGCAGATAGATCTGATCATTCTTGTTCTCGGAAAAATCCACAAACTCCCCTAATGTCACCTGACTTCCTTTGTAGACGACATTGCGAAGGGTGTCTGCTCCTCCCAAGTCAGTCCCCTTGAGCACATCCAAGAATTTCCCGGGATCAGTCTGGATGATGATATTCTTTAAGCCGATTTTGTCGGTGGAAAGCTCGCTGGTCCAAGTTAATCCGTCTACTTCTCCGCCCCCGCCATCCACTGGAGGAGAGACGGCGGAGGTTACTTCCAGATTGCCCTCGCGATCAACCAGGATTTTTATGGATTCATTACCATCCGGAGCATTTTCAATGCGAATGGTATCTTCCAATTGGGTGATGGTCACGGTCGGGGTGGTCCGGTCCTCCAGCGCTTCCACCGTGAGCTGTACTTGGTTGCCGGCTTGGGAATTGACCTTCCAAAACGATTTTGCCGCCTGCCAAATTGAGCGTTGGTTATTTGGAGAGGTAAAAGGGAAAAACACGAGTGAATCCTCCGCCGCAGGGAAACAATAGTCGGCTTTCCATGGCTGAGAACTCAT
>CAZPPD010001021.1:0-2219 GCA_964588185.1 uncultured Alcaligenaceae bacterium
TGCCCCAAGAATATTATGTTTTAGTGAAAGATCCCAGGCGATTGGAGAACATACCTCATGAAACATAATCCACGGCCGCAGATGCCGCCTCCGCCAAACCCAATGGCTGAAAAGACAATTCATAGCTCGCCAACCGTACATATGAGGGACATATTGAATCAGCAATTGAGAGCAGCCCGATTGCCGATTCAAACCCGAATCTAATTGTTCCAAAGCACGAGAACCAAAATGGCCGGATAACCTATTAATAGTGATTCCCAAATCCTCAGGATTTTCTCCCAAACATTCCGGAGCCCAAACATAAACCGTATCCCCGGATTCAGCCAAACCATTGGCAATTAGGCGAGTATAATCACTTACTCCACCCCTTTGGGGTGGATATTCGCCTGTGATTATGTTCCAGTTTACCACTTTTGTTCCTATCAATTGCGAAAACGGACATTGATCTATGCGATTAGGCCCGATTAAACCCCAGAATCATCTTCACCCTAAACATCCAATCCTGTCTTTGCGAGTAATCAATCAGCATAAACCAACTAACAAAAAGGAAGCAAAGAACGGAAAGACCCGAATATAAGATCAGCTCAGACCAGCTTGCCGGAGGATAATATTCTGCAAAATATAATAACGCAGCTATATAGGGAATCCCAAGAACACATGGTTTAAAAACTGCTCCTGCCAAAGACCTTAAACTAGTTCCAAATTCCCGTTTTAATAAAAAGGCCAACCAACACAAATAAATTCCGCCTAGCCCGAAGAATGTTCCCAACAAAGGTCCAATGGCTCCCAAATACCAGGTTAATACCAGACTGGCAATTAAGTTTACCCCTGTTGAAACGTAGGCTGGGGGGAGGATCATGGCGACTCTGCCGGTACTGGTAAACCGCCAGTTCCACAAATTGAAAAGGGATAACAGCAGTGCATTTGCTGCTCCGAAAAGGGTAACTAATTCCCCGGAGTATTTATCCTCTCCTACCCATAGTTTTATAAACTGCTTATTGTAAACGATGATAGGAACCAAAACACCAATTCCAAATATTATGATGAGTCCTGTAAGTTCTATTAGTCTTCGGTTAAATTTTTCATATTCTTTTTTCGCTTGCAACTGAGACAATCCTGCCCAGGTAGCAGAATTTATTGCTTGAAGTTGTGATTGTACTATTGTTGACAAACGAATCGTCACAAAAACCATGGTTACTAAAACAGGCCCCATAATGGCGGATAGGATAATAAAGTCCGAAAGAACACTCAGCCTGAAAATCAAAGTAAATGTAAGGGTAGGGCCATTCAGCTTCCATAATTGTTTCCGAAGATCGGGATTTTCTCTGTCGACAAATAATGCTTTGGTAATTCCTGAATGTTTTCTGGAAGCAATAAAAAAAAGTATTAGTGTTACTGGAGCAAAACCTAAAACAATAGCCAGCATCTGCCCGGTAATCCCGAAGCCAAGATACGCAAATGTTATTGCTAATGCCGGGATTAAACAGGTCTGCAATATCATTAGCAAGCTTACTAAATAACCTCGCTGCTCGGTTTCTATTAACGTTCGAAAAGGCAAAAACGGGAAAAGGGCAACAGCGAATAGCGTAGCAAGCCAACCGGTGGCTAAATCTCCCTTTAATTCCGGGGCCACCGGAACCAATTCAACAATAAGAAATGTGGCTGGAAGGCCTATCACAATCATTGCCCCGGCAATTAGGGCCAGGGATCGAAAACCGGCTACTAAAGTCTGCCGAATAAGATTTTCTTCTTCCGAAGCCACTGCTTTTACTAGTAATGCGGCCAGGGCTCCGCTGATACCCCGTTCGATGATGACCAGGTATCCGGAATACTCAATAAGAACTCGGGAGGCACCAAAGCGTTCCTCTCCCAATAATTCGATAAGAAATGGGGTAGCGACAAAACCAACTAAGAGACTCAACAAAAATTGGATCAAGCTGGTGATGTAGGTCCAAGCAGCCCGGTGGGTCCTCGTCATTTGCTACCTGGGTGTGACTTCATGCCTGGAACAATTTTGAACTTCATCCGTTCGTTTTTTTGCCTCGTTGTATAATTCGATATCCAGTTCACATTTCTTTTCAATGCGGCTGCGTATCTCCGGGGAAAATAATTGTTGTACTTCTCGGTCTTGAGCCATTATTTCGTCGTAGTTGCGATATTTATACTGAATCTCCTCATCATTATGCTCGAGGAATTTCGATATCTCAGATTTTTTCAGG
>CAZPPD010001022.1:0-2213 GCA_964588185.1 uncultured Alcaligenaceae bacterium
TCTTCCACCTCCTTTTTTTGTTTACTGCTAGGTGTTTGTTCGCGGATGATTTGTACTAATGCTTCGAATTCCTCGGGCGGTCTTCGCCAGGCAACCCAGGTAAATAAGATCCTTAGTAAATCATACCATCGCGGTTCATCCTGTTGCGAGATCTCTTGCAGGCGTTTTGCGCATTCCAAAAATATTTCGCGGAACTGTTCGCTGTCCTCGTTGGCAACGCGAAGAACTGCCAACATTTGCAACCAAGCTCTGTTCCCGGAAAGCATCTCCTCGGGGACTTGGTCCGCCAGGTTCCAAAATAACGGTTCCCATTGCGGGGCATAGGCGTGAAAGATTGCCGGTTCGCCGAGGAGATCAACTAGGGTACGATTACTGCCCCATTCGGATTGGCCGGTGAAAAAGACTATCGGAAGAACCGGATGCAATTTTAGAGTCGGACGAGGCGACGGCAGGGCAGCCCATTCTTTCCACTGTTTGTCCCAATATACCACGGCAAAATACATCAACCGAAGCGGGATGAGGGGATCCGTATCGCTTTGGTGTTCGATAAGGACCACCACCAACGCTGGAACTGTTTCCTTTTCTAGTTTGAAGGGGATGCTAAAAGGCAGATCTGCTTCCCGGTGCCGCCAATCCTCCATAGGAAATTCGCGTTCCAGAAATTCCCGCTGAGAACAGTCGAAATGATCCGCGAGATTGGGAACTACTGCTTCGAGCAGTTCCCGTAGGTTTTCCGGATGCTTCAGGGATTCCCGGAGACTTTTATCCGCGAAATTGCGAATCGGGTTTTGGTCTGCCAGCGACATCAAGGGAAATCCTTGAGAGGTAAAGCTTTTCTAAGCATCCCGTCGTGGCGGCAACCCTTGCCGGTCAGCAGGCGGTCGATTGCGGTCTTCAGGCGGAGCGCCGATACCCAGCATGGCTGTGAGCCGTTGCAGTTTGTCGGTCAGATCCTTGGCGATATTGGCTCGCTTTAGGAACAGCAAGGCGAAGCAGGTATCGGGAACGCCGGGGAAACGCTCCCGCCAGCTGCCGTCTCGTTCCTGATTATCCAGAATTATTTCTTTGCCCCAGCCGTACCAATCTTTGCCGTTTATTTTGTCCAACCCATAAATGACCGCGACCCGCTCCATTGACCACAGCAGATATAAGTCTCCCCAGGCATCGCCGCCAAAGTAAATGCCGGTCGCGAGTTCATCGGTATCCAGCTTCTCAATGTCACGCTTGATTTCTGCTGGTTTTCTTTGCCTGGATTCGAGTAATGCTCGGTTCAGGTCGTCAATTCGTTCGGTAAGTTCACGCCGCTTCTTTTTCTCCCGTTTGCTTAGCCGGCTTTCCTTACCAATCACCCGGCTTAGAAATTCCAGACCATCTTTGATCTTAGGATCATTTAGAACCTTGACATTTTTATTTTTCTCGCCCATTCCTTTGTTCATTTCATCCTGGATTGCTTTGCCGACTGCTAAACCAATAAGCCCGGCGCAAGTGGTTGCATCCCGTTGACCCTGAACAGCTTCGCGGTAGTACCAGCTGCCATCGCCGAGTTGCTGGCGGCGGTAACGTTGCTCTTCGACAACCAGAGTCCGATCCACGCGGATGTTGTATTTCCGGGTAGCCCACAAAGCCAGCAAGCAAAACTGGCCAATCGAGTTGTCCCAATATTCTTCCCCGAAAGGCAGGAGTTTACCGGGAACTTCGAATCTCCCTGGGCGGAAGGTATCATTCTTGAGTTGTTGCATAAGCCGGTTTTCCTCATCCGGAGTAAGAATCTGGCAGCGATAGCACCAACCTCCGGTTTCATGCTGAGCGGCAATAATTTGTAAAGCATACTTGCGTATTAGGTCCGCGTTCCGATCTTTTTCTGCTTTAGGAAACGCTTTGCTTTGATTGATTCGGTCCAAGAACAGGATGTTTAACGCCAAGGTGTAGGTGAAATAAATTCGGTAGTCCCATTTTTGCTATCCATTGATCCGAATCACATTCAGAACCTTTCGGACATCCCGGTCAGTAGCGGGGACTCCACATTCCAACAGTGTCAATCCTGCCAAAGCCATAGCTCCAATATGCACATCGCGGGTGCCGCCGAAATAATACAGATCCTGGCGATCATTAATCCGCTTTTTCAGGTAAGCTACGCCTTTTTCGATGGCCGCGTTTACCCGAGGGTCCGACTACATGGCCGGCTTGGCTTTTACGCAGCCTAAATCATCGGG